>DVEF01000060.1 GCA_015295805.1 Geminocystis sp. M7585_C2015_104
AAAGGGAGGGAGTGTCAAGGGAAAAAAGGAATAAAAGAAGGGAAGGGGGAAAAAATAAGCAAGGAGGAGAATAAGAAAGGCGCCATTAAGCTTTTAGAGGATTATAGGGAGATAAGATGGGTGTTAGTGACACTAATGCTGCCATACCCCAAAAACCAAAAATAATGACCATCGGCAGGGGTGACCGAGCCTAACTAAAATGATAATCACTTGAGTAATTGCAACGAGCTGTTGAAAAATAATAGCAATATGAGAGAAAAATGTAGGGCTGCCTTAGGAATGTGGGGGTGGAAGGTGTAAGAGGGATTGGGAAATCAAATAATATTCAGTTGGATTTCTTGTTTGTTGAAGGGTAAATCCTCATTGATAGCCTTGATTTCCTCCATGGTAGCCGCGTTAATTTTGTCAATGTAGTGGTTTAAAATTGCCTGCATCCTGGGGTGATAGAAACGGTGGAAACTGTAGTTGGGGGTTGCCGGGAAGCCGCGACGGCGTTTATGACTCCCCCCGGCCCCAGGGTCATACATTTGTATTCCATTTTCTATTGCCCACTCTATGGGTTTATAATAGCATGTTTCAAAGTGAAGACAGTTATACTCTTGAGTTGCCCCCCAATAACGCCCATATAGATTTTCCCCTTTGCGAATACAAAAAGACATGCCCACTGGATGGTGTAAGTCTTCTTGACGGTATGCCACCATTAACAACACCCGGTGGGAATAATTGGGATATAGTTGCTCAAAAAATCTCTTGGTTAGATATTTGCTTCCCCAATAGAATTTGTCACAAGTGCTACTATAAAAACTATAGATTTCCGGGTACAAAAAATGAGGTATTTCTTCCCCCATCAACGGTTTTAAAATAAGGCCGGTTTTTTCGACAATTCTCCTTTCCCTTTTTATATTTTTTCTCTGATCTGAACTAAAAATCCGCAAAAAATCGTCAAAGGATTGGAAGTTTTGGTTAGACCAGATATAACTATAATGTAACCAGCCACAGAAACCAAATTGAGAAATAATTTCCCCCCATTCTGGGTCAACAAAAAGGAAATTGCAACCGGATAGTTTATTATTAATGCAAAAACGGTCAATGGCGGCAACCATCATCTCGGTAATTTGCCACTCATCCTCGTCACTAGCTATCAAAAAACGATAACCCACTGCGGGGGTAAAGGGGGTCATCCCCACTAATTTGGGAAAATAGCGTATACCTAAACGATAAGCTAAATCGGCCCACTGGTGGTCAAATACAAACTCCCCGTAATTGTGTGTCTTAATATATAAAGGGGCAGCGGCCACCAGTTGATTACCCTTCCATACCGTGAGATGACAGGGTTGCCAGCCTACACTGCCTTTTACACTCCCGGAAGTCTCCAAATTGTTTAACCATTCCCACTCCAAAAAGGGAGTCTTTAACGGTAATGCCATCTCATCCCAGGCTGATTGGGGTATCTCGCTGATTTTCTCATGCCATCTTAGGCTATAGCCGCTATTCTTCATCACACCCTCCCTTAACGCCGCGTTATGGGCCATTATAGCTAAACCACTTAATGTTTCTTTACATCAACTGTAATTGTCATAAGATGTCGTCACACTGGATACAAATCCATGGGATTGGGAAACAATACACTTCTTGTTAAAATAAGCAGGTATTTGAGGAGATTTAAGGGATCATGAGTCGTGCCAACAAGGTAGTATTAGCTTATTCCGGCGGTGTAGACACTTCTGTGTGTATACCCTACCTAAAACATGAATGGGGGGTAAAAGAGGTAATTACCCTGGCAGTGGACCTAGGACAGGGGGATGAATTACAGTCTATTCAACAGAAGGCGTTAAAATGTGGGGCGGATGAGTCTTTGGTAATAGACGCTAAAGAGGAATTCGTCACCCAGTATGCCTATCGCGCCATTAAAGCCAACGCCCTGTATGAAAACCGTTATCCCCTCTCCACCGCCTTGGCTCGTCCTCTAATTGCTAAACTGTTGGTAGAAACGGCAGAAAAGTATGGCGCGGATGCCGTAGCCCATGGTTGTACAGGCAAAGGCAATGATCAGGTAAGATTTGACTTGGGTATTGCCACCTTAAACCCCTCCCTAAAAATCCTAGCACCCGCTAGGGAATGGGGCATGAGTAGGGAAGAGACTATCGCCTATGGGGAGAAATATGGGATTGAATTTCCTGTTAAAAAATCCTCTCCTTATAGTATAGATCGTAACCTTTTGGGACGTAGTATCGAAGCTGGGCCTCTAGAAAATCCCATGAACGAGCCTCCTGAGGAAATATACCTATTGACAAAGTCCATCCAAGATGCACCCAATGAGCCTCAGTATGTGGAAATCACCTTTGAAAAGGGAATACCTGTGGCTTTAGATGGCGAAACCCTCCCCCCCGTGGAACTAATAGGTAGGCTAAATGAAATCGCGGGTAATCATGGAGTTGGGAGAATCGATATGATAGAAAACAGGGTGGTGGGGATAAAATCTAGAGAAATCTATGAAACCCCTGCCCTGTTAGTGTTGATAAAGGCACATGAGGATTTAGAAAGTCTTACTCTTACTAGTGATGTCACCCATTATAAGCGAGCTCAGGTAGATTTGACCTATAGCCGTCTGGTTTATGAGGGGTTGTGGTATAGTCCCCTAAAAGAGGCTTTGGATGTCTTCATCGATAAGACTCAGGAAAGGGTGAGTGGGGTAGTAAGAGTGAAATTCCATAAGGGTAATGCCATAATTGTGGGGAGACAATCAGACAACTCCCTATACACCCCCTCCCTGGCTACCTACGGTGAAGACGACAAGTTTGACCACAGGGCGGCAGAGGGGTTTATCTACATTTGGGGTTTGTCTTCCCGCATTTGGGCCTCTAAGACCCGTTCTTTTTAACCAACGTGTTATCCTATAATTGGGGTCAGGTCTAAATTCTCTGCTACCAAGTCGGCTAAGGTGTCGAGAATCCTCTCTCGCTGTTGTCGGAAATTGGGGATTCCCGTAGGCAAACAGGGTAATCCTCGTTTCTTCCTTAAAATATTCAACCATGCCCGACGCCAAGGCCCATTGTCAAATATACCATGAAGATAACACCCCCATACCAGCTGATTTTCTGTCACCATCCCCAGACTGGAATCCTGGAATAACTGTTGGCATTTCAGTTTCCACTCCTTTGCTAGAGACGGAATTATTTCCGTATAGCCTTGATGTATTTCGTAACCGTCTATGGGTAAACCCTCATGGGGTTGTAAGGCAGTGGTTTCCCGTTGACGGGTGATTTTCTCTGGCCTTAAAACTGTACGAAGGGGCAATAAGTTCAACCCTTGACATTTCTCCGTCAATCCCTCAATATGGTTTGGGTCTAACACTTCATGCCCCAACATCTGAAAGCCACCACAAATGCCAAAAACAGTGCCTCCCGCCGCCACATACTCTTGAATTTGTCTTGCAGTTCCACTACTATGTAATAATTCCAAGTCAGAAATAGTATTTTTACTACCAGGAAGGATTACCGCATCCGGATGGCCCAATGGCTTCCCGGGTTCAAGATATTCTACCAAAACACTGTCTTCTGTTTCTAGGGGATCAAAGTCGGTAAAATTAGAAATATGGGGCAACCTGATAATTACTATTCTTAACTGATATTTTGTCTTCTTGTTACTACGCTCCAACAAACTTAAAGAATCCTCTGCAGGTATATGGCAGTCAAACCAGGGTATAACACCCAACACTGGAATCTTGGTGTAATCCCGTAACCATTTTATCCCCGGCTGGAGTATAGACATGTCCCCCCTGAATTTGTTTATGACTATCCCCTTGACTAAAGCCCGCTCTTCTGGTTCCAATAATTGTAATGTCCCCACAATGTGGGCAAAAACGCCCCCCTTTTCTATATCCCCTACTAGGATCGTGTCCGCCTTTAAGTATTTCGCCACCCGCATGTTGGTTAAGTCTCTATGTTTCAGATTCACCTCCACCGGACTTCCCGCCCCCTCTGCTATAATCATGTTATATTCTTCAGATAGTACAGAAATAGATTCGGTAATGGCCTGCCAGCCAAGGTCAAAATAGTTTTGGTAGTAGTCTTTGGCATTAGTCACCCCCACTGGTTTCCCTTTTATAATCACCTGGGAAGTCATATGGCCCTGGGGTTTGAGGAGAATGGGATTCATTTCCACCCTGGGGATAGTTTTAGCCGCCCAAGCCTGTAAAGCCTGTGCGTATCCGATTTCGCCGCCACTGGGGGTAACATAGGCATTCAAGGCCATATTTTGCCCTTTAAAAGGCGTTACCAACCACCCCTGTCGCCACATTATTCGACACAAGGCTGTCACCAGGGATGATTTACCTGTATGGGAAGCTGTCCCCACTACCATTATTGCTTTCATTGTCTCTTTTAGCCACTATTTGTTCCTAAGGATAATTTAACCCCTATTTCCATGTCCGTTGCCCCTTTGGCTAAATTCTCTAGAATATTATCTATTTTTGAAATTGCTAAGTTTCCCTCCAAAAAGGGTACTTCATAGACTTCAAAAAAACCCTCTTCCCTTTTAGGGGGGGAATTTTCTAATGACAAAAACATTGCTGTGATTACCTCGTCTGGCACTTGTCTTTTTCGTTTCCTATTCCACTCTAAACACACCTGGAGAGGAGTTTTTAAATACCAGCCTATCCAGTTTATTTTCTCGTACTTTTTTAGATGCATCAACAATTCAATTCGCCAGGATGGCTTTGCATTTGTGGCATCATAAATAACCCCCCTCCCATTCTTAATCAGCTCGTGGATTTGTTGGTATGCTTCTTTGGCAATTGTTGGCCAGTCTCCTTGGATGTTTTCGTCGCCGAATAACTTTTTTCTTATTTCATCTGTAGCCACAATTTCACAGCTACTCTGTTTCTTTTTTAAGTATTGAGCCAGAGTAGACTTGCCGCTCGCAGGACAACCAATTAAAATGTGGGAGAAAGAAGGATTCGCCATGTAATTGTAGGAATAACTTTACAAAAGTGGCGGTTAAAATTTACCTCCAATATAATACCATATCTCTTCTAAATTGTACAAAAAACTGCATATTACAAATTACAAATTACAGGGGCGTGATCACTTGGTTTTTCCAGTTTCCTGGGGTAAATGTCAATATGACAGTCTAAGACTTCTTCTTCCAGGGCCGAAGTAACATAAATGTGGTCAATCCGCCAGCCGCGATTTCTTACAAAACCATTCTGTCGGTAATCCCACCAGGTAAAATTGTTCCCCTCCTTTCTGAATTTTCTGAAAATGTCGATGAAACCTAAGTCTAGTATTCTCTTTAGGGCCTTTCTCTCTTTTTCCGAAGCCATTATGTGATTTTCTTTTCCCTGAGGGTTGTAGATGTCAATGTCCTCTGGGGCAATGTTAAAATCTCCACACATTATGATTTTATCCCCATGTTTCTCCTTCAAAACTTCTAAATATCTTCGCAAATTAGCTAGCCAGTTTAACTTATAATGGTACTTTTCAGAATCCACAGAGTTTCCGTTGGGCACATAAACGTTGACGATTATAATTTCCCCTATCTTGGCTGCCATTAATCTTCTTTGTTTGTCTAGAATACTGCTGTTTTCCCCAGGAATTACACCGGAAAAACCGTATAGGCATTCCAGGCTACTTCGACTTAAAATAGCTACTCCGTTATAGGACTTTTGGCCATAAAAATAACATTTATACCCCGTTTCTTCAAAGTAATCTTTTGGGAATTCTTCGTCGGTAACTTTTGTTTCTTGCACACACAATATGTCAACGTCCTGTTGAGACAACCAATCCCTCACCTGTTGTTTGCGAGTCCGGATTGAATTGACATTCCAGGTGGCAATTTTCATATTCTTGGCCTCATAAAACTATATTATATTGTAACAAAATAGGCTGAATATTTTCAGAAAATTTTAAGGGCACGAGTAAAAAAAGAAAGAGGAAAATAGCTCCAAAAATAAAATATGTGTTATAATCTGAACCTTGAAGATGGCAGTGAGGGGAAGAGTCTTGGCAAGGGTAAAAATAGAGAATCTTTATAAAACCTATAGTGAACAAAAGATAAACAGCCCAGACAACCCAGAATTGTCACAGAATAGCAGCTGGGTGTTGAAGGGTATTAATCTAGACATCCAGGATGGGGAATTTATGGTGTTAGTGGGGCCCTCTGGATGTGGTAAAAGTACTCTATTGCGTCTAATAGCTGGCTTAGAGTCGGTGACGGCAGGAAAAATATGGATAGACGAGGTGTGTGTTAACGACTTGCCACCAAAGGCGAGAAATGTTGCCATGGTTTTCCAGAATTATGCCCTTTACCCTCACATGAGGGTGTATGACAACATTGCCTTTGGCTTGAGGAGGATGAATAAGGAAAAACTCCCTCCGGAATCCTGGCAAGACAAATTCCTTTCCCTTATTACCTCTTTCTTGCCTAGCCAGTGGCGTTATGTGTCTGCGAAGGAAAAAGCTATTTCCGCCCGGGTGATGGAAGTAGCTAAAATGTTACAAATAGAACACCTGTTAGATAGAATGCCAAAACAACTGTCTGGTGGACAAAAACAGAGAGTGGCTTTAGGAAGGGCAATTGCAAGAAATCCCAAGGTATTCCTCATGGATGAACCATTATCCAACCTGGATGCCAAATTGAGGACAGAAACACGATTACAAATTCTACAATTGCAAAGACAGTTAGGGGTCACTACCATTTATGTTACACACGATCAGACGGAAGCCATGACGATGGGGGATAGGATTGCGGTTATAAACAAGGGGGAAATTCAACAAATAGCCACACCTATGTCTGTATACCGACAACCGGTTAATACTTTTGTTGCCCAATTTATTGGCAGTCCTCCTATGAATTTGTTAGAGCTAAAATATGAAAGGCCTAATCTTCTAATTCATCCCTGTTTCAAGATAGAATTAACTCCCCAATGGCAGCAGGTTTTAGCCAACTACAACTATGAGAAAATATGGCTAGGAATCAGGCCAGAATCTTTCTATTTGTCCCAGAATTCCGAAGGAGCTATTCCTGTTATAATCCGACTCATTGAGCCTCTGGGGGCAGAGGTAATTTTAACTGTTACCGTCGCCGAGGATTCTGACATGCTCCTGCAGGTAAAATTGTTTGAGGATTACTCTTTTAGGATAGGAGATAAACTCAATTTAGGCATTAGAATGGAACAGATAAGTCTCTTTGATTACTACCAGAAAAAGAATGTAGAGTTGATGTAGTTGCGGCTCCGAGAAATGAATGTTAGAAGTTATTTGAATGAGCCCTTGGACAGGGTGTGTTTTGCCACAATTTTCACCTTGACCATTGCCATAGTGCTTCTGTTAAATGGGAACAGGATATGTGACGAGACAAAATGTATATTTAACCACAGGCCCAGGGTAAAAGAATTTAGCTGGCATAACAAAAAAGTGGGGGCGATGGATCAGGCTTTTTACTTAGAATTTGACAGGCCAATGTCACAGGAAGATGTGGAGGAAAATTTAAAAATAGAACCCCCACTAGATGGTAAAATAAGTTGGTCTGGTAGACGTTTGGTTTACACCTTAAATCAGGTAATACCCTATGGCAGAAATTATCGCCTATCCCTGAAAAATGCCAGAGAGAAATTCAGGGCTCAAAAATTGGGGTTAGAGATGGAACCATTTGTGGCAGAATTTCAGAGTAGGGATAGAGCCTTTGCCTATATCGGTATTCAGGGAGAGGAGAGTGGTAGACTTGTTCTAACCAATTTGACTAAACAAAATAAGACAATACTAACCCCAGAAAACCTGACAGTACTGGATTTTAAATTTACCGACGACAGTGAGAAAATAGTCTTCTCTGCCATCAATGAGGATAACAAAGATCCCAATTACAAACAGATAGACATATACGAGGTGACCACGGGATTATCCAAGGACTTTGAAACAAAAATACCGGGTCAATTAAGATTACTGTTAGACGGAAAAGAGTATCAAAACAACAGGTTTGATTTAGCGGGAGAGAATCAAGAAATACTGCTAGTACAGAGAATAAAAATAGATGATCCAAGGGATTTCGGACTGTGGAAAATTGAGGGGAATAAGTCACCGGAAAAGATAGACAGTGAGGGGGGAGATTTTTTAGTTACTCCCGATAGAAAAGCGGTAGCAATTGCAAGAGGGCAAGGAATCGCCATAATCCCTATCACGGGGGATAAACAGAACAAAATAGTCAATTTCCTTCCAAGATACGGACAGGTTTTAACCTTTAGTAAAGATGGAAGCAGTGCGGCGATGATCAACTTCAATCAAGACAATTCCAATCTTCTTTACACTCGTTCATTATACTATGTGAATAATCTGGGATTGGAAAAGAAACTTTTAGACACAAATGGCTCTATTATTGACTGTAAATTTAATCATTACGGGACACAACTTTTTTGTCTTCTGACTGAGGCAAAAACCAAGGAAACGGAAATAGTAGAAAAACCCTATTTTGTAGCTATAGACATAAAATCAGGAAAAATTATACCTCTACTGGCACTCCCTAAATATCAAGACATAAAAATAAGCATGGCTCCAGATGGATTGGGATTGTTGTTCGACCAGATAATAACAGAAAACGACCTGCCAAAAAAGGCATGGAAGAGTTTAGATGCAGAAACCAACGAAGACTTGGTAACCGACTCGGCAGAATTGATAGTAAGTAGCCGGTTGTGGTTGCTAAAATTGCCTACAGCCGCCTCTCCCTCCCCTTCCTTGGAAGAATTGCCGATTGCCGGATTAAAACCCCAATGGAGTCCATGATTATAATCATTTCACGGGCTGTAGAAGGGTAACCTTGAGCTGAAAACTGCCAATGCCGGTAATGCCAAAGGCCCTCACTCTGATGATATACTTGCCGGTGTGGGGTATACGAGTGAATAGTAGTGCGTTAGTACTACCATCAGGGGCGTCGTCATTTTCAGCTAGGGTACTACCGTCTTCTGACATAAGAATTACCAAGGGGTCAAACTCTTCAGAAATAACATCTATGGCAATCTGTTGCCCCTTTTGCAACTGTAGCACATAATCCTTGGCAAAACCCCCATCCCCGGTGGGAATATCCTCCAGGGTGAGTTGATCAGTAATAGTCTGATTGGGGGAAAGAGGGATGGGATGATAAACTCGAGACTGGGCAAGTATAGGATGGCAGGAAAAGAGAAAAAGAAAGGGGAACACTAAAATCCTAGAAATCATCGAGACACTGGCTGCTACCTAAAAATCCCAATCATCATCATCCTCGTCCATGGGAGGCTCGTCAAGGGGGGGGGAAATAAGACGATATGGGGCATCATAAATATCGGGGGAGTCTTTGGCAGACTTGGGGGAATCAGAAGGCTTAACGCGGATTACAGTCTTCTCCCGGGGTGTATAGGAATAGGTTGCTGCTGGCCTAGGTTTTAGCCACTGCTCCTCATCTTTGTTAATTTCCCCTTCTACCGCCCTCTCCAGGGGTTTTTCTTCATCTTCGTGGTGGGGGGTCATGTCTGTCTCTCTTTGGCTTTGTCCCACTGAATCTCCCGGTAACTCTTCTGTGTAATTATTGTAGTATGAAAGGGGCACCTCTTCTGGGGCTGTGGTGGCCTTCCGTTGGTTTTGTGGGGAGGGATATGCCTCCCTGTCAGGCTTGGAGGAGGGTATGTCTTCCATTTCCCGTGGTGGAGGGGGAGAAGGGGGAGAAATAGGACTGGTTTTGGGAAAAAGGGGGGGACTATAACTAAGAAGGCTAATAAGCCAACTGGAGATAAACCCAGCGGCAAAGGCTGATATTACCCAGAGGGATAGAGGCAGAGTGGGAAGGTTAAAACCTAAGAAAACAAGGGCTAATGGCGTCAGGTTTTGCACATAGAACAAACCCAAAGCACAAAGCAGTACAATCAGTATTAGCCCTTGAGCACCCATCCCCTGGACTAGATAGAGTATATTCCCATGATAACAAACCCCATGGGCCTCTAGACTACATTAACAGTGGGCTTAGGCGCAAACCAAGAAGAGAGAATTTTCTCGGCAATCTGGGGCGCAGTCAGGCCCAAGTCGGCAAGGGATTCCTCTGGTTTGGCATGTTCCACCAAAACATCTGGTACTCCAAACCGTTTTACTTTGACCATGATTTCCGCATCGGCCAAGGCTTCCAATACGGCTGAGCCAAAACCGCCCATTAGACAACCCTCTTCCAGGGTTACCACCCTGCCGATTTTTTCGGCCAAGGGGAGAATCAACTCGGTGTCTAGGGGTTTGACAAAACGGGCATTGACGACAGTGGAACTAATACCATGTTCTCCCAGAAGCTCGGCTACTTGTAGGGCAGTATAGACCATGGTACCATAACCCAGCAACAACAAATCATCTCCGTGACGGAGTACTTCTGCCTTGCCTATTTCCAGCGGCTGCCAACCGTCTTCTGCTAAAGGCACACCTACGCCACTGCCACGGGGGTAACGCATGGCTATGGGACCCTCTGTGTAATTCACCCCAGTTACAATCATCCGCTGCATTTCCGCCTCATCCTTAGGCGCCATGACGACAATATTGGGGATGCAACGGAGATAGGCAATGTCGTACATGCCTTGGTGGGTTGGGCCATCTGCCCCCACAATGCCCGCACGGTCCATGCAGAAGAATACAGGCAGCTTCTGAATGCATACATCGTGGATTACCTGGTCATAGGCCCTTTGCAGGAAGGTGGAATAAATGGCCACTACCGGGCGCATCCCCTCACAGGCCAATCCCGCGGCCAACGTCACTGCATGTTGTTCAGCAATGCCCACATCTATGTATTGGTTTGGTAGTTTTTCTTGTAGTTTATCTAAGCCGGTGCCGGTGGCCATGGCGGCGGTGATACCGACAATACGAGGATTGCGGGAGGCAAGGGTGGTGAGGGTGTGGCCAAACCCCTTGGAGTAGCTGGGGGGTTGTGGCTTGCTGGGGGGAAGGGGTTTGCCGGTGGTTATGTTGAAGGGATTTTGGGCATGATACCCCACTTTGTCTTTCTCGGCGGGGGCGTATCCTTTACCCTTGATGGTGGCCACATGGACAAACACTGGCCCCTTTACTCGATGTGCTTTTTCAAAGGTGTCTATCAACTCACTGAGGTTATGGCCATCCACAGGGCCAAAATAGGTGAAGCCTAACTCTTCAATAACTGCCCCCACCTTGGGCATGGCAAGGCGTTTTAGGGCCTCTTTCAGGTTTTTCATCTCCACGGATAAATTCTCCCCATCCCCAAACAGAGGCAGGTGTTTAAATTGTTCTTCTAGATTCCCAGCAATGAACTGTATGGGCTCCGACAAACGTACTTTGTTTAGGTAACGGGAAATGGCCCCCACGTTGGGAGAAATGGACATCTCGTTGTCATTTAACACCACCATGAGGTTAGTATTAGGCAAATGCCCCGCATGGTTGATAGCCTCTAGGGCCATACCCCCAGTTAAAGCCCCATCGCCAATAATGGCCACCACCTTGAAGTTTTCTCCCTTCATGTCTCTGGCGATGGCCATGCCCAAAGCCGCAGAGATGCTGGTAGAGGCATGTCCAGCACCAAAATGGTCGAATCGGCTCTCGCTACGTCTGAGGTATCCTGCAATTCCATTTTTTTGTCGGAGGGTGTGGAAATTGTGATAGCGCCCCGTTAACATTTTATGGGCATAAGCTTGGTGCCCCACATCCCAGATGACTTTATCCCGATCTAAATCTAGAGTTTTATACAAAGCCAAGGTCAATTCCACCACTCCTAAACCCGGCCCTAGATGTCCGCCAGTGGCTGCCACCGTTTGTATGTGCTTTTCCCTGATTTGTTTGGCTAAATCCTCTAACTCCCTTATGGACAATTTGTGTAGCTGATTGGGGTGGGTTATCTCGCTGATGTGCATTATTCTATCTCCCCTATAATATCCATTGGTTATTTTTTATCTATTCCCGGGGTCTTTTAGACTCCCCTTCTTTATTTTGTCTTAATTTCTCCCTTTCTGCTCCCCTTGTCCAGAAGACCAACTTAGATTATTTATTTATGTTAAGACAAAAAGAAATATTCCGTTTGGACTGCCCAAAGATACATTTAAAATAAGTTAACCGTCGTTAGAAACTAAAACCGGATGCATATTGCCTGGTTAGGAAAAAAAACACCCTTTTGTGGCAACGTCACCTATAGCAGAGAAATCACCAACTCCCTGATAGAAAGAGGCCATCAGGTCACTTTTCTCCATTTTACTCAGGAGAGTGAAGAGAATGACAATGAGTTTTGTAGCTTTAAGGGCTACAGTCATACTAAGGAAGTGCCCCTGCCATGTATTTACAAGTCGCAAATATACACAATACCGGCGCCCAAGTCTAGCAAAATCCTCCATCAATCCCTACAACAGCTAAAACCAGACCTGGTACATGCCTCTCTGACACTATCCCCCCTGGACTTTAGCCTACCAGAAATTTGTCAAAAACTCAATATACCCCTAGTGGCAACTTTCCATCCCCCCTTCCATCGTCGTCTACGTAATCTTACCTCTAGTACTCAATATCTCACCTATCAGCTGTATGCGCCCTTTTTGGCCAAGTATGACAAAACTATTGTCTTTTCAGAGTCACAACGGGATTTATTGGTAAAACTGGGAGTGCCACCGGAAAGATTGGCTATAATACCTAATGGAGTTGATACCCAAAAGTATAGCCCTGGAAAGTCCCTCTTTAAACAACAATACCCCGATCACCTCCTCTTTCTCTATCAAGGTAGAATCGCCGCAGAGAAAAATGTTGAGTCTCTCCTAAAAGCCTGGAAGCAGAAGAATTTGGCCAGTCGTCAGGCAAAATTATTCCTAGTAGGCGATGGCCCCCTTGCATCCACGCTGAAATTGCTGTACAATGAGGGAGATGGCATTCACTGGCTGGGCGCCATTGCCGAAGAGGAGAAAAGAATCGACATCCTCCGTGGTGTTGACGTATTCGTTTTGCCTTCCCTGGTGGAGGGTTTGTCTCTGTCCCTTCTGGAGGCTATGGCGTGCGGTTTGGCCTGTGTTGCCACCGATGCCGGCGCCGACGGGGAAGTACTAGCTGGGGCTGGCATAGTCATTTCCACTCAGGGGGTTGCCAGTCAACTTAAAACCATTTTGCCTATTTTCTGCGACCATCCTGAAATGACTCAGATATTGGGGAGAAAGGCACGCAATAGGGTGGTGGAAAAATATACTCTGAGTAATAATGTTTCGCAACTAGAGAGGTTGTACTCCCAACTGCTTTCATCTCGCCTGCCAGTTATGCCAGGATAGGTTTTGTTTTTATGGCCAACACAAGGAGATACAGCCTTGATGACTAGTAATCCTCGTCAAGTGGCTTTTCTGGCCCTACAGGAGTTTTACCAACACCATGCCTACGGGGATGTGGCGTTGGAAAGGATTTTGCAAAATTACCCCACTGAGGCTAAAGACAGACATCTGGCATCTGAACTGGTATATGGTATTTTGAGAAGAAAACGCACCCTAGACAGTCTGATCAATCAACTGGGAACAAAAAAGGCATCCTCTCAACCTTTGCCCCTGAGAATTATACTGCAAATAGGTTTATATCAGTTACGTTACCTGGAGAAAATACCCCCTTTTGCCGCCGTCGACACCAGTGTGGAATTGGCTAAGGCAAATGGTTTGGGCAAATTAGCACCAGTGGTCAATGCTATCTTGAGAAACTATATTCGCAAGTCTAGCACACAAGAGCCCTTGGTACTGCCCACGGACAGGATAGCCCATCTGGGAGTAAAATATAGTTTCCCAGACTGGATAGTAAGTCTTTTCCAAAAACAATTTGGTGGCTCACTGACTGAAGAGCTTTTACAATGGTTCAATCAAACCCCTACCATCGATATTAGAGTTAATATCCTTTTGACTACTAGAGAAAAACTACAGGAAACGCTACAGGAGGAGGGGATAGAAACAGAAACAATCCCATATCTACCCCAAGCCTTAAGAATAAAATCCCCAGCAGGTAATCTGGCAGAGACTTCCCTCTTCAAAAGTGGTTGGTTTACTATACAAGACGGAAGTGCACAACTGGTAACACATTTTCTCAATCCTCAACCGGGGGAAATAGTTATTGACGCCTGTGCCGCGCCAGGTGGTAAAACTACTCATATGGCTGAGTTGATGGGGGATAGGGGCAAAATTATAGCTGTGGAATATCACCCCCAACGCCTTGCCAAAATCCAAGAAAATGTCCAACGGTTGGGTTTAACTTCTGTGGAAATCCATCAGGGAGATAGTCGCCATCTTAACCAGTGGGAAGGGATGGCTGATAGGGTGTTAATAGATGTACCTTGTTCAGGATTGGGTATACTACACAGAAACCCGGACATTCGTTGGCTTCGTAAACCCCAACAAATTCAACATTTGACGGAATTACAAGGGCAATTGTTGGAAAATTGCAGTAAATGGGTGAAAAAAGGGGGAATTTTAGTGTACTCAACCTGCACCCTCAATCAGGCAGAAAATGAGGCGATAATCCTTCGCTTTTTGCAGTCTCACCCCCAGTGGCAGTGGGAAACAAAAAATGATGAACTTTGTCAGATTTCTTGGCTACTATCAGAGAAAAAGGGTAGAACCGAGTCTATGGTTACTATACTACCCCCTCTTCACCATCTGGATGGCTTCTTTATGGCAAAATTGAGAAAGGGAGATTAGCACATGAAAAACAATGAAAAGACAAGGCTACTAGTAAAAATCTTAATAGGTGTTGCCTGGATTGATGGCGTTATCCAACCTCAGGAAAGAGAATACCTGAAAAAAGTGGTGGCAAAACATCAGTTGGGAGATGATGGGGAAATCAAATCATTACTCTCGGGAATAAAGGCTATTAACCCCCAACAGTGTTACCAGTGGTTGGATGAGTATCTTGGAGATAATCCCAGCCAGGCGGATTTTCAACACCTTCTGGAGTCAATTAGTGCCATAGTTTACAGCGATGACGACATCCACACCCAAGAGGCTAAACTTTTAACCCATCTCCAAGAATGGGAGACTAATGGTAATAACAACATTCCTTTTCTCCAAAAGGCACTCAATGCCATACGCAAATTATATCGTCAAGCCGTAGAGGGGCAGTAAAGGCTAGTCATTTGCCAACTGGCCAGTGTTTCTCTAAAATTATCTTTGAATAATTCAATCTGTATTTTAATGACTGACTCCCACGCCAATCTTGTTACTAGCCAATCCCAATTTCCTCCCGCCGCAAACCTCGCACCAATCCCCAATTTTAGTCTACCCCCCGCCAATGGGATGATGCGAGTACAACAACACCTAGATTTACTCCTGTTGGCACTGGAGGCTTTACAAATAGGTGGAGGAGAGGAAATGTTGGCAATAGCTAGGGAGTTGGGATTGAATCACATTATCAAAAATCGAATTTCCCTCTGGCGTCTTCGTTGCAGTAACCCCTGGCGAAAATGTTATACCAGGGAAATCCTCACCCTCCCTCAACTCAAAGCCCTAATTCTCCTTGTTGTCAGATGCGCCCAAAAATTTGTTGTCCCCCTCCGCCAACTACTTATTTACTCCCAACAGATGGAAGACAAGGGCTTACCCCCCGAAAATCACTTCCGCCTTTGGGATTACTTCTCCCGCTTTCAATCCTACTTCCTCCGCCGCATGAATCCACTACGCGCCAAGGTCTCTATTTATGCCTCCCATCCTGAGAAATTAAATCAACTAGCCCTCTCCCTCCTCCAGGAATTGTTATTCTACACCGGCGCCCGGGGCGAGGAAAGACTTTGGATTCGTCTCTTCGACGGCGAGCTCTAGTCCCCCTCTCTTCCCCCTCTTCCTTCCTTTATTTTTGATATCTATTGTCATTAATATTTGGGACAGCCCCAGTTTCTCGGTAGTCCCTCCGCCTACCTCCTACAACCACCATCCTAACACAGCCCCCTCTCTTTTGTCAAGGAAAAATTGGGAAATAGGGATTAGGTTGCAGTGGCAATAAGTCAGTGGGGAAAGAGGAAAAAAAAGGTTATAGAAATGGGGGAAAGAAGAAGACTGGCTTTTTCCAGCATAAGAAAATATATATAATACAAGGGGAAAAATATAACTAAATATATCCTAAATGTTTGGGAAAGGAAGAAGCTTGCTATGGTAGGGTGAGGCGGGGTAATGGTTGGGGAGAGGATGGCTGAAAAAAACTGGGATTGGGAGGATGGGGAAAGGCGGGTTACTATTGTTATTGTTAAGCCAATAATAATTACCAGCCAATGGGAGAAGGGAATAATTTGTGGATTGAGTTGGTAAAACACTGGGATGGTTTTAATGGTACGTTGGCAGGAGATAGGGGCTGAAATGGGGCAATAGTGGTAAGATTAAAAGCTGGGAGTAACCCTAGCAGTAAAGCCGGTGGCTTTGAATTGTTGTAATCTGAGAGGGGTGGGCTGATTTGATGGTACACTAATACGTATCTCAAAATCACTAACGCCCGGTGGCACTTCTGCTATCGAACCTAGTCTACCACGATTTTGTAGAATGGGCTCATTGTTGGCATCATATACTCTCCCAAAAACATCAGCATCATATAGGGTTTTCCCAGAATTGTTATGGGCTTTGCCAGTGATAAGATAACATGTAGCAGGCATAGTATTTCCCCCACTGGTAACACTCCCCTCCCCCACCCCCGGTGGACATTCTTTGTAAGATACGTCTGTAATCTTTATAGGTACAGCGGCTATAGCAGGGGGCATGACAATTATACTAGTCAGTATACTAGTCAGGAGGAGGAAAAGAGAAAGAAAGAAGGAAAAAGGAAAAATTGGTAGGCGAAAAGGCTTCAACATATTAATCCCCTTTAAGAATACTAATAGTCTGGATTCATTGCCAGAGGAGGAAATACTGGGGAAACTGCCATCATTGATATCAATTTCTATGTATCAGTGATGGCTAAGGTTATGAGTTGATTATGATTATTTTTTCCCCAGTTGAGATGCCATATTCTTAAAAGGTGCTAAACTAGGGCCTGGACGACGACGAGACAAAGGTATACTATTGCTGATATACTTGCCGGCAAAGAGGGATTCCTCCTTGTTTTTGTCACTGGGGGTGGAGTAATTCTTAATGGCTTTTACCCACTCTGGTGGCTCATAACTTACTTCTATATTAGCGGGGACTGGAGTAACTGGAGCAGTGACAACAGTGGCAGAATCTGCCGGCTTCTCACTAGCCGCAGCCGCCGTGTTTTCCTTCTTTTCAGCGGCGACAGTAGCAACTTTTGTTTCCCCCTCTTCTGGTTTTTTAAATTCTAAAAAGTATTCTTCCTTTTTTTTGCCGAAGCCAAACAGTTTATTTAACACCTTTTCTTCTCCCTTGTCTATAACTAGGTTTATTCACAAATCCTCTAAAAGTAATTATGACTACACGGATTCGAGAGTTTTAATCTCTCCTGTGTTGACGGCCAGAGACGCACTCTCCTTTTCGTATCCGTCTCCAACCATAATCGAATATATCAGATCTTTGCTTCTTTCTCCAATAGGGACATTTCCTATTGCCATTTCTTTACAATACTTTACCAAAAGCAATTGTTTCTAGATAAGAAACTATCTGTTGGTGTATCTCCAGCTTACTCTTGGTGGCATCTACTCGGAGGTGGGGGTAAGGATAGTTGCTGAGGATTTTCTCAAAGTTTTCCCTAACTAATAGCAGTTTTTTCCTGTTTTCATACACTTCTTTCCTGTGGCGGTTTTCTATCCTTGCCAAAGCCACATCCACGGGAATATCCAAATAGATGAGAAAATCTGGTGGTGGAAAATTTCTGTTTAAAAGAGAGACAAACTCGTATTGTTGAGGGTTACTGGCATTGTAGGCAAGGGAGGAAAAATAATAACGAGTAGCGATCACATGAATATTATCTTCTACCATTTTTTTGACACCATCTGTGGTATTATAGAGGTGATAGTGCCTATCGGCGGAGAAAAGATAGGCCATTTGTTGTTCAAACAACTCCTCACTGGCAAAGGCTGGTGGGATTGAGAGGAATTCTCTAATTAGTTTTCCTATTTTACTGTGGGTGGGCTCGGGGCTTATCACTGATTTTTGCTGACAGCGACTGAAGTATTCTTGCAACATTAATGCCTGGGTAGAACTGCCCGCACCATCTATCCCCTCAAACACTATAAAATAGCCCCGTTTTTTCTTATTACTAATCATAGCAAAGTGCGTTTCCACAGAAAGAAATTCTGACAGGTATCCATTATAATTTTCCGGCGTTTTTTTGCGTGTTGCAACCACTCTTCTTTCAAGGTTTCTACTATCTTATAGCTGCGGATGTCGGCAAAAGTAGCGGAGAATAGACTTGAAATTTTCTCTCTCCTTAGCTTTATTGCGTTTACTATATTTAGAATTTCCTCCAACCCATCTCCCAAGGAGTGAAAACCCAATATATCGCCGTCATTGCTGATAACAAATTTCACAAATAAATCTAACTCGTCAAGGTGAAACTTTAAGATTCTTAGGTTATTTCCAAACAAAACCATTGCTTCGTATTCTGAGTAGCCGATTCTTGTAATTTTGGGGGAAGTATTTAGACAATAGCCAAGGTTGTTATAGTCAATCCTTTGCCAAGGGAGAAAAAGACTATTGTTAACCGCAACTCTAGCCTCATGGTAGGATAAGTTGTCTAAATCATAGCCACCTAATATCTCGCCACATGCAAATACTTTCGGGTTGTGGGTTTGTAGTCTTTCATTCACCAAGATGCGATTATCATCCCAGCATATACCAAGGTTTTCATACAATTCAGTTGCCTGGTTGTTTTTCTGTTTTAACCTTGTTATGATCAATTTATCTCCATTTACCTCTAGTTGTTCTCCTATTTCTGATTCCAGCCTTATATCAACACCTTGGGATTCTAGGTGTAACTGGTACTGCCAAGATATGTCTTCGTCTTCACTTGGAAGCAGGCATTTGTTTTGGGTAATCAAAGTTACTTTATTGCCAAAATTAGAGAGATTTTGTGCCAGGATAATAGCCTCAATATCGTCACCAAATATTACAAATTTAGCGGCAGCTTTTGCCAGTTTATTGATTTCTCCAATAGAATGATTAATAAGAAGATTGTATTGGGGATATAGCCACTCGCAACAGGGGTAAGCTGCTAGGATAATGCCAGAGGATTTAATCAGGAGGCCCTCAAGAGATAGTAGGATTTTTTTGCCGTTTATTACCCTAAAGCTACCTCTGTATATATCAACTCCAACTGAATGCAGATTATTCAATTTTTCCAGAAATATGAGCTGTTTAAATTCGCAAAAATGCTCCCAAGTAGTATGATGATAGTTCTGCCAATACTCATTTAACATCCTAATAGTGACTAGAGGATTATTATAGGATTTATTGTCTAAAAAAAGTGCCACCTTGGCGTCGAACTGTAAGGCATACTCCACCGCGAAAATTGCTGCCTTGGTGTCGCCAATGACAATCAAATCATAGTCTATTTTCATCCTCTTTGTTTGACCAGTATTTTCCTAATTGCCAGCCATCTAGAAGTGGACAATAGGAACAATTGCTCAAAATTCCCCTTTAGGTTTAAAATACTCTAAGACTTAGTAAAGATTAGTAAAGAAATTTTAAGGAATCTTGAGAAATCAGAGTTTGTTGCCCCAAATAACCACAATAACACTTAGGCTGCCACTTTTGTGGTGGTGGCAAAGACATCTTAAGTGGAGAATATTACTGACGGGGGGATTATTGGTGTCTATCCCTGTATTTTTCCAGGCACCTTTAGTTAGAATACTACCCTGGGTGAGTCTATTACTAACCCCGCTTTGGGGGATTGTCAGTTTTAGGTGGCGTAAGAGTCATCCCCTGTGGAGTGATTTACTATGGGGTTTTAGTCTGACCTGGTTTTGTGGTTCAATTTACTGGGGATGGTTTCGTTACTATCCCGCCATTCATCTTCCTCTGGAAGGCATCGCCCTACCTATTGCCATTTGGGGGATTCTTCGCCGCTGGAATCTCACTGGTAATTATTTCTATCTTGGCTCATTGTTGGGCACTACTGCCACTGATTTATACTTCTACATCACTGGTTTAATCCCTTATTGGCGTGTGCTGATGGTGAACGATTCCAACCCAGCGGCCCCCATTCTACACCATTGTCTGGCTCGAGTGCAAACCCCATGGGGTATTAGTTGGGCAATAGTTTTAGCCAATCTCCTTTTGGCTGTCAGTGTATGGGGGTTGGCAAAACGAGAAACCCACTACTTTGTATTTTCCGGTGCCACTATTGGCACTATTTTCACCGATGCTCTTTTTCTCCTAGGTATTTATTTCAAATTGACATAACAATTTTGCTCATCTTGGGCGGCAAAATGGTGTGGTTTTATTCTGGTTTTTAAGGCTTTTATAATCTTCTCGAAAAGATTATTAAAAAACACTGTTAAAAGCAGTGAAGTGGGTCATAATTTCTCATGGCAATATAATTTCCACCTACCATGATATAGAAAGGGAAATTGAAGGAAAAATGTGTATGGCAATACAATTTTGTCTTAGGTGCAAGAATACTGGCATTATACTAGAAAAAAGGCCATCAGAATATCCTGGTTCCTATGACTATTATCCTGTACCCTGCCCCTATTGTGAGAAGGGGAAAACAATAGCAAGGGAAAGGGAAAAAAAAAGTAGACGTGAAAAAAAACCCCCCTTATCCCACCTATAGACTCCCAGTTGTCTTCTTACCTAATAAGATAGCCAATCATACGGGGACAAAATAACAGCTATATGTTAGCAGGAATCCACCAACAGAGCTCCTACTGGGGTATATCTCCAAACGGGCGAATGATGGTGGATTCGTCTGTCACGCCGCCGCCAAAGATTATGTCTAAAGCCTTCTGAAGGCTGCTTGCCATTACTATCTGGTTGTCATAAGCGACAATTACTCTCGCCAGGGTTGGTACACTATTTCTGTCAGCTTCCAGATATACGGGCTCCACATACAAGAGGGACTGTTCGATGGGTATAATAAGAAGATGACCTTGTATAGCTTTTGCCCCTTGACGATTCCAAAGGGATATTTGTCCAGAAATGACTGGATCTTGATTAATTAAAGCCTCTATCTGATTAGGGCCATAGACCAGTCTTTCTTTAGGGAACTGGTACAATAGTAGTTTACCATAATAGTCGCCATCGGAACGAGCCGCTAACCAAGCAATAAGATTGGCACGGGAAATGGGAGTATAGGGGTGTAGGAGGATAAATTCCTCTTCTTTACCTATAGGTAGTTTCATGATAAGATAGTATGGTTCTATGGCTAATGGCTCATTGCCGTAACTTTCTTCTGGTATTTGCCACTGGTCCTCTCTGTTGTAAAATACCTGAGGGTCAGTCACATGATAGGTGAGTAGTCTTTCTGATTGAGTGTTGAAATAGTCAGTGGGATAACGAAGATGCCGTCTAAGACTGTCAGGCATTGAGGCAAGAGGTTTGAACAATTGGGGGAAGATTTTCTGCCATACTCTGATAATAGGATCTTCCTCATCGCTGATATAAAAATTAGTTTCCCCATTCTCGGCGTTGATGACCACCTTCACAGAGTTGCGAATATAATTGAATTTGTTGTCACCGCCGTCGGAATAGGGGTAATAGGCAGAAATGGTATAACCGTCTATTATCCAGTAGAGGTTATTGCTGTCACCGGGATTTTTTTGGGCTACTACCAAGTAGGGATCCCTATCATAGTATAAAAAGGGGGCGATAGCCTTGAGCCTTTCTGTAAGACTGCGACGGAATAGGATGCGGGTTTGAGGAGTGAGGTTAGGGGTGAGAAGTAAACGCCAATCCCTTAGATAGAGGGAAAACACTAAACGACGCCAAAAATTACCTATCTCAATACCTCCCTTGCCGTCATAGGTGTAATAGGCATTGCCTTCTCCACTAGGGAAATCAAATTCCTTGACTTTTGTTTTCACCAACACGTAGTCATTAGTCGCCTCCCCGTAGTAAATACGAGGGTTGAAGGGAGGGAGACTTCGACGGATATTTTCACTGGTAAAATGTAAAGCACCTGGGTCCTCTACCGTGCCAATGTCTTTGATAAAATAATAGGGCAACCCTCCCTCTGCCACTCGGTTTACCGGTGACATGGTTAAACCATAACCATGGGTGTAAACTAGGTGTTGGTTTACCCAGGTTTGCGCCTGTGATGGTAATAGTTTTGTGTCCAACTCCCTTGCGGCTACGATTACTTGTGTATTTTCTGGTACTTGGTTATCATTTTTGATGGTGTAGCGGTCGATGTCAGCACCAGCGAATACATAATAGGGGCGAATTTGTTGTAATTGGCGGTTAGCCTGTAGAATAGGACGAGTATCCCACAGGCGGATGTTATCAATGGTTAGGTGGTTTTTCTTGATGTCTTCTAGTGTTAGTTTTCCCTGGGGCTCAAAAATTCGCACTTCTATTTTGTCTAAATTAAATGCGGCCCTTGTTGCCTTAATATTATTAGTGATGTAGGGTTTCTCCAGTGACAATTCGTCTGGTTGTACGATGGTTTTCTGCACCAAAAATGCTAAAAATAGTCCCAGGGAGTATAACACTGCATAAACCAGAAAGGGAAGTGGGGAAAAAGAGATAACTCCCTTACCTTTTTTCTTTTTTCTCAGGGAATAATAGGTGGTGTTTTCTCCTTTATCTATTGCCTTATATGATAGCCATATCCCCACAATAAAAGTGTAGATGCTGGCAAGAGTCTCCCTTGGTAAATTTACATGAATGTCAGTATATCCCGCACCATACACCACCCCTTCCGACGAGAATAAAAGTAAGTAGCGGTTGAGCCAATGTCCTCCCGACAATATAAACATTAAAAGGGACACTAAGCCATAAATATGACGGAGTTGGCTGCGGGAAAAACCCCTAAATCTTCCCTCAGAAATACTGTCGTTTGATAAGAGATATAACAGCACTACCTTTGATATTGTCAGTATGTTTAGAACCAAAACCCAAATATAAATTATCTGTAATACAGGCACTTTAAACAGGTAAAAGCTGATGTCTAGGCCGAATATGGGATCCTTTTCCCCATAAGCTATACTATTAAAGAATTGCAGGAACCTCTCCCAATAGCGGGAGACTATTATAGCTATTAAAACGCTTATAAATATGCTTACCAATTCAAGGGCAATTTCCGTTTTTAGTATAATGAAAATACCGACTAAAAACAGGGAAAGTATCGAAGTAATTTGAGTGGGAAAGTTATCAAGTATATCCTCAATAATCTTCAACTGGAAGGGGATAGATGAAGTGCTAAAATTGGGCAGAAAAAGATTATTCCTATAAATGGTCAGTAAGAATTCAGTAAAGAAGTAAATAACCAAGATAATGATAACAGAAAAGAAAAGTCCAAGGGGAAGAAGAAGATATAGTTTTATTTCAGGGGATTGAGGCAACTCTTTGGGGTATTCTTCCCTGAGACGAAGGGCTAATTTGAGATTCGACCACAAGAAGGCAAAAGAGATAAGAAAGGCAGTTATCTCTAGTATTCTCCGGCTAATAAGTATCTTCAAAAAGGTGTTTAAATAACCTACTTCTTGATACCAAAGGATATTGACAACTAGGAAAATGAAAAGCCAGAGAGTGAGGGGAAGTATTGCCAGGAAAAAAATTAGTCTTTTTTTAATAAACATGGCGGGGATTACTGATAAAATTATCGAAAGAGGGTAGGCAACTTAGCTGGTTATTTCAAGAAATACTATGAGCCCTTTCCGAATATGAGACACAATAATAAAGAGTTAATTTGTGGTTGGGATGAGTACTGGCAATATTGTAATATTGTTACCGGACAAATCCTATCTAGTAACAAACAATACTCCCAGATAATATGTATCCTTAGAGGGGGGTTTTATCTAGGAGACTATATCTCCCGTCGCTTGAAAATACCTATCTCGGCCATGGTGGTACAAAGTTATAATCAAAACAACCAACAGGAGAATATTCAAGTAGGCAGTCTATCCTATATTACTCCCCCTAAGGGCAAAATACTCCTAGTAGACGACCTGTTGGATACTGGAGTTACAATGAAAGTTATTAAGGGAAAGCTGGAAGAGGAATGGGATGTAGAAGTAGACACAGCTGTTATCTGGCAAAAATATCATAGCCAGTTTAAGGCAACTTATTTCTATTCTCTAGCACCAAGTGACCGTTGGATAGTACAACCATTTGAAAGACAGTAACCATTAATTGTAACAAGAAAATGTTGAACCTGGGAAAAATAGCGAAAGAAATACCCGCAATTCGGGAAGAAATCCAAAAGGAAATATGGAGGAGTCATCAGAGACTGGGAGAAGCCTTTTTCCTCCTACAAGAGGCGGCAAAAAAACAAGATACCTTCATAGCTTATCAGCAACAATGGCAAAATGGCCTCATATTCACAGCAGCCACACCAGTAGAAGCTATCGACACCAAAGTGGAAATAATCCCAGCATCAATGCCCCATAGTGTATTTTCCACCGATGGGTCACAAATTGCACCCTCGCACCATGAGGTTGCCTATTGCTACCTGATTAATATTGGTCGTGTTATGCTACACTACCACCAAAACCTTCACCCTCTCTTAGACAGCATCCCCCAGGTGTATTATAAATCAGAAGAACTACAGGAGTCGCGGCAATGGGGAATTCGCACAGAAGAATGGCTGGTATACAAGAGAAACATTGCAGAAGCGCAGATTTTAAGTGAGATGGCCTGCAAGTGGGTAAAAAGACACGCCGAAACCCCAAAACTGGCAATAATGGACGGGTCGTTGATATACTGGTACTTAGAAAATTTACCTTCCCTTGCCCGGGAGGAAGTGTTGAATCCCATTTTAGCCGCATGGCGACAACTGGAAGAAAACAATATCCCCCTAGTAGGTTATGTGAGTGCTTCCCGAAGCAGCGAAGCCATCAACTTTCTCCGTTTTCCAGCTTGCCCCTATGCTCAACCTGATTGTCTATCATACTGTGCCGAGGAAGAAGAGGAAACCCCCTGTCAAAAGATTGAACCATTACGGGATGTAACCTTCTGGAAACACATCCTCCCGCCGCGCCATAGGAGTGCCATATTTCGCAGCAACTCTCGTATTCTTGACTATTATGGCCCTTCGCAACAGATTTACTTTTGTTATCTTAACGTAGGCTCGGAGATTGCCAGGATTGAATTTCCTGCGTGGGTAGCCGGAAACTTCCCCCTACTTCAACAAGCTTTAAGTATCACCCTCACCCAGGTAGACAAAGGTTTTGGCTATCCCGTCATTCTCGCTGAGGCCCACAACATGGCCGTAGTCAAAGGTAGCGACAGAACCCGTTTTTTTGCCCTTTTGCAGGAGGAGATGATTAAAGCCGGACTAACCAATGTCGCGCCATCCTACAAAGAGATGCGCAAACGTACCACTATAGTTTAGGGAGTAGGGTATGGGGTGGAGGGGGTTACGATTACAGGCCGGTACGGATTTACTTTGTACCTGCCCCGGGTTCTATGTTTAAAAAACAGGGGCCCACACTCCATACTATACCATAGATAGGATTTTTGTCAATGATTCGGGTGGGGGTATTCAAATTACAGTTGTTTGAAGTAGCTAGGATGAGGAGTTTTTAGTATCTTGTATCGGAGCCAGAATTTTTCTAGACGAGTTGTCGGAAAAAGAATCAAAGCATGAATATACCCTAGTTGAAATTGGCTAGAGCGAGTGTCATGGTTTCAATTTGTTAGACTATGCTTAGGGCGATTTATACCTATTTGCTGACAGCACAAGTGCCGATTTAAAGGGGATTATTCGCTGTTTTTACTAGGAAGAGGGTAGTGATTTATTGTGGCAATGTGTGGGTGATTATAGTCTTTCTCCTAATCATTGAGCGTATGTGGATTATGTGGAAATATACCCAGAATATAGGAGGCACGATTATGATTTACATTCCCTAGCCTTGCTATTGGATTATACCGCCAGACGACAACTAGTTGCCTTTCATCCTGTGCCGAAGAATATAAAGGGGGAAAATACCACTATGAGAGAAGATTTTTACTTACCCGATATTGGGCAAAATTGGGCCCAGATGTCTATTACAGATAACACAGCCGGAGTTGATTATAAGAAGACTATCTACTCATCTGTATATGGCAAACCAATTGAGGAAAAAAGGAGAAGCCCAACGGCTGGCAACGGCACAATTATGTTGTCAAAGGGGATAAGGATACCGTCAAAAGAAACCAGAAAAACCAGGATATATACAAATATTTTTGGGAATATATAGACATTTTGGCTGAGAATATTACCATCTTGATAGACGGTTTTCCAGGATAATTTTTAAGTTGATAAAAGCATACCCTCAGCATGAGATCATGGCAAGCATACAGGGTTTGTCTAGAAGGATTGACGAGAATCCTTTGGGGTAAATATGTGACTATATTGGGGTAATTACCAAGTATTTTGATAGTGAAATAGCAGGGAGTGGCTTGGCTATAAAGACAACCAAGTATTTAACCAGAAGGCCGTTGAGGAAAGGTTTTACATTTTGTTTGTTATGCGCCGAGGGAGGAATTCGCCCTCAGTAAAGACACCAAAAAAAGAGTAAAATAAAGACTATCACAATGAACTGTTTGATTTAAAGCCAAAAACCATACTAGAAAATTGCCCCCGCCATCAGTATTTCAAACTGGCAAGGGCTCAAGGGGAATTTTACATGGATTGTATAACAAGTGAGGCCTGAAAACAACTGACCAAAAGACATTCTCGGTTTAGACAGAAGGAAGAAGATGAGTGGTGCCCATTATGGAATTACGAACTTTTGGAAGAATAAAAATCCCCTCATAGTGGCAGCTAACTGTACAATTGCCTACGAGAGGGGAGGGTGGGGAAACCTATGATTTATCCCGTCAGACTAAAAGGGTTAAAAAGGAGTGGGTGGGGGGAGGAAGGGTGGTGTCAACAATTCCAGAAAGAAATTGAGTGAAAACCGAGTCGGAACTGGACTAAACAGAGACGAATGGGTATGATAATATAAGAAAAAGGAATGGAAAGTAGTGACACTGTCTGACATTGTCACCTAACCAACAGGTAAATGGCCAAGACAAAAACAGTGGTTGTGGAAAAATGAAATTCCCTGTTATCTACTGCCACAGTAACAGTCAATGAGCATAATAGCTTCAATACACCAACTAAAAAACTCGGACATCAACAATGATAGAGTTAGTTGCACCGCAAGGGGGGCTAGCTCATTTATTGTGAATATTAAGAGTTCATTTGTGGTATTGTATCATTTTTGCGGATAACAGTAAGTAGACTTATAACAAATGGAGGAGAAGTAAATGTCTGTACGTCTTTATCTTAAACTACCAAAGGCGGAACTGGATAAAGAAATTCTACTTAAGATGTTCAGTGATTTTCAAACCCCCTTTACCGCCAAACTCATCAAGGAGAGAAGGAAGAAAGAATGCCGGGGATTCGGTTTCGTGACTGTGCCTACAGAGGAAGCTGCGGAGGAATTCATAAGTAGATACAACCAAAAACCTCTCATTTACAATGGGGAGGTGTATAAAGATGAGAATGGGAATGATTTTCTTTTAGTCATCGAAAGGGCATTACCCCGGAAGAAGAAAACAAAACCCCAGCAAGCCTCTGAATCTCAAGGGGAAACTCAGGGCGAGTCTTCCCCTGCTTCCAATAATACAGAGCAAACTAGTACTACAGAAACCCCCACGGGGGCTGAAGTACAGAAAAATACAGAAAGAACGACGGCGGTAGAGGAAGGGGAGAAAGAAAAGAAAGCAGTAGACAAGCCTCAGCGTCGCAAGAAGAAAAAATCCCGCAGGAAATCGCCCGCCAAAATCAAGGCGCAAAAACCCACCTCCGTCTCCGAGTCAGTTCAGCCCGACCCACGTTGGGCCAACGAGTTAGCTAAACTAAAAGAGATGTTGGCTGCTCAGACTTCCAACTAGCCCAGTCTACGGCCACCACTATTATACCATCCGGGGGCTTTGCCTTTGGGGGGCAAGGCTTCTCTTTTTTTAAATTTTTTTTAGTTTTTTTTAAATTTTTTTTTAAAAAGGGGTGAAGGTGCGAAACATGTGTAACAGTTGCAACAGAAATATCTTTTCCCTTAGCCGTGGTGAAATAGTGGGGGGGTAGACTCCTTCCTTCTCCTTTTCCCTCATCATGGCATATTCCCCAGCTTCCAGGGGTTTCCCTTCATTATCGCGCCCTTGGAGTAAAATTTCTGTAGCCAAAATCTCCTCTGGTATATCTGTAGGCGGGGGGAGTGCGGCTGCGAGGGGCAATGAGGGCAGGAAGAAAAGACAACTTAAAGACAAGGCCATCAATCCCATATATCATGTAGAAATTTTGCTTTCTTTTCTCTTTTAATTTGACCAAAATCCTCCCCTATATTATACTATTATCCTAACGCCAATAAACAACCAAAAAACAGGCACAGCCAAAGGAGATTTCTCTGAAAGCAGTGCCGAAAGCAGAGATAATCACTAGTGAAAATAAGGAGGTCACTCTGAACGAACAACTGAATTTGACGGTGAGTCTGAGGGGGACTCGCGAAATCAAGAATAATTGTCAAATCTTCCACCTGTTGGGGCAATTAGACGCTTTTTCTGAGCCCACTTTCCAAAGGGTTATTTTGGGATACATCAACGAAAAGGCCAACAAAATTGTCTTGGATTTGTCCCAGATTGATTTCATAGATAGCTCAGGTTTGGGCGCCCTAGTGCGCATTGCCAAACAGGTAGAAAGTGTAAAAGGGAAAATGGCAATTGTGTCTAATGCCAGGGTGACACAAACCGTAAAAATGGTAAGACTAGAAAAGTTCTTAAAACTATATAATTCTCTTGACGAGGCTTTGAAAGGGATTGAATGAGTCTGGGAGTAGTTAGATTTTTCCGTTGTTTAACAAATAACCAAAACCTACCGGAAAATAGTGACCATTGCCCCAGTTTACCCCAAAAGGAGGTGGAATCCCCTCCCCCCCTCCTCTCTCAACTATCCCCCACCTCCCTGGCTTATCTAGGGGATGCCGTGTACGAGCTGTATATACGCTGTTATTACCTGTGGCCCCCAAGGAAAATCTCCCACTACCACAGCCTAGTAGTGGAAAAAGTACGTGCGGAATATCAAGCACAACAGCTATTGACCATTTACCCTCTGCTTAATGAGAAAGAGAAGGAATGGGTGAAAAGAGGACGTAATGCGGTAAACCGTTCACCTCGTGGCAGTCTACCATTAAAAGTGTACCAGGCCGCCAGTGCCTTTGAAACCCTATTGGGGTACTTGTATCTGTGTGACCAAAACCGTCTGCACTACATCCTATCACAGTTGGAACTGAAATGAAACGGGGCACAATTGCCTGTCCTGACCAAAGGGTGTTATAGTACTTCAGAAGAATATTGGCTAAAAGTCCCGTTAATATGCAGTCTGCCGACTATTCTCCAGTCTCCTCATCTCCCTGGCTATCTTGGCGTAAACACAGTTGGATTGGGAAACTGGTAGGCATATTATCCCCCTGGCGGGAAGACAGTTATCTGCTAGCCTACAGTGAGCCCATCGCCACAGTCCTGGTATGCTTAGTAATAATTGCCTCCCCCTTTGCGGAAAACAGTTTGGTGGGAGTCTTTTTAGTGGCAGCCGGGGGGTTTTGGCTACTGCTAACCCTGGCAGAAACAAAAAACAATCAAATAACCGCCATTCATCTGTGGGTTTTTGCCTATTTTCTGATTTCCGTGGTGGCTACCGCCTTCTCTCCCCTAAAACTGGCGGCACTGGTGGGGTTAGTCAAATTCACCCTGTATCTTCTTTTTTTCTGCCTATGTGCTAGAATTTTAGCCTCTCCTCGTTATGGTTGGTGGATAATAACTGTATACCTCCTAGTAGCCCTTATTGTGGGTGCATATGGCATAAGACAAAAACTAATTGGTGTCAAACCCCTAGCTACCTGGAACGATCCTACTTCACCGTTGGCAGAACAGACAAGAGTATACAGTTTTCTGGGTAACCCCAATCTTTTAGCAGGCTATCTAATCCCTGCCGTAGCCTTTTCTGTTTTGGCTTTGGTTGTCTGGAAAACCGGCGCCCAAAAATTCCTAGCCGCCTTCTGTTTGCTGATTAGTGTCAGTTGTATATACTACACCGGTAGCCGAGGTGGCTGGCTAGGATTAGTGGCCACAGCCATTGTCTTTCTGTTAGGATTTAAATTCTGGTGGTCCCGCTACTTGTCACCTTTTTGGCGTAAATGGTTAATACCAATAGCCCTGGCTGGCTTTTTAGCCTTGGTGGGAATGGGAATAATTCTCAGTGAGCCCCTAAGACTAAGAATATTCAGTCTTTTTGCCTGGAGGGAGGATAGCAGTAATAACTTCCGGATAAACGTGTGGATGGCAGCAATACAAATGTTTAAAGACTATTTCTGGCTGGGTATAGGGTTAGGCAACAAGGTATTCAACCAAATATACCCCCTGTACATGCAGACAAAATACACTGCCCTAAGTACCTATTGTATCTTCCTAGAGGTGGCAATAGAAACGGGTATAATCGGTTTTGTTGCCTTCATGGGAATTATAGTGTCTACTGTTAAAAGAGGGATAGGGTTATTACAACAAATGAAACCCAAACAGGATTTGCAGGGGGTATGGGTAATTGCCGCCTTGGCAGCCATGGCAGGATTGGCCACCCAGGGGTTATTTGATACCGTCTGGTATCGCCCACAGGTAAATACATTATGGTGGTTAGCCGTGGCAGTCATTGCTAGATTATACTCCTATAACCCATCATCTGCCCCCCCTCAACAAAGTCATGTTAGCCAGCATTTATAGTCAAACCCCGGCTCTTTTGATTATATTCTCATATCTGGGCTGCCTATTAATCCTAGCAGAATTACTCAACCGTCACCTCAAGACCGATGCTGAGTTGACTCGTAAAATAGTTCATATAGGTAGTGGCAATGTTATCCTACTGGCGTGGTGGTTGAATATCACTGCTGACATTATCCTCTTGGCTGCCCTGGTGGCTAGTACAATAGCAGTAATGTCCTATTATGTGCCCATCCTACCCAGTGTTAACAGCGTCGGCAGGAGGAGTTTAGGCACCTTGTTTTATGCCATCAGTATAGGTATTCTTACTCTTTTGTTTTGGCGAGAAGACACTAAACTGTTTACTATCCTAGGCATCCTAATTATGAGTTATGGTGACGGCTTAGCGGCTTTAATTGGCCAAAAATGGGGTAGACATCCTTATATACTCTGGGGGAATAAGAAAAGCTGGGAGGGATCTTTGACCATGTTTTTTGTTAGCATGATTATCACCCTCCTCCTTCTCCCCCTCACCGGCGATGGTTGGTACAACTATCCCCTCATCTCTGCCACGGTGGCTATAACGGCTACCTTTTTGGAAATTTTCTCCTTCATAGGTATTGACAATTTAACCGTGCCTGTTTTTACCAGTGTCCTTGCCTATTGTCTTCAGCAACTTGCTCAACCCCTGTAAGGGTTTATTCCCATAAGATGCGGCTCTTTAAATATAAAAAAAACAAACGAAATACAAAATTTCAGGACCCACTGCCGGCAAGATTCTATGATTGTATGCCCCTTACAATCCCCCTTTTTCCAATACCAACATCCACTGTTGGCCATTAGAATTTTTTGTTGAAAAAAATTATACTGAAATAGCTACAAAATTTAGTGCCTCCTCTACCCTGCTGTTCAAAATTATGGCCGAAGCGATAGGATGGTTTAGCTATTGTACACCAGATTTGATTGATTTGATCTCGGCTGTCATGTGCCTTTCACTTTTCATCAGACCATGTTATCATCTTAGCCCTGAACAGTGGCCCTTGAATTTTTGGACACTGTTTATCCATCCCCTCTCCCCATAGAATCTACAATTTCAGGTTAGTAAATAATACCCCCAGTGGGATTAAAATCCACCCTACCTAAGGCTGTTCATAGAAACTCGTACTGGGGTAATAATACCAGATTTCGGCTTCATGGGGTGGGAAGTTGGCCAGTCGCCCCAGCCGTCTGTAAAGCATGTATAATAGGTTTAGCTGGAAAATAGGGAACAGGTAGTTCTTTCTAAAGGCCAGTGGCCGGGAAGAGGGATGTGGAGGTGGACTTTCCTAGACGGGGCCAAAAAATCATGAAACTATGAACATAGGGTTTATTGGTAATGCCTTTGAGAGGTGGCAGAGAATGTTTCATCCCCAAAACAGTGGTAGTGGAAAAAAAAGTAGCAAAAATGGAAAGAATGGCGATGTAGAAGACAATGAGGGGGGGTGGCGTTGGCTAAATAAAGTACAATCTCCCATAATGATTATCGTTTCCGTTTCCGCCCTCACCTCTATTACTAGTTATCGCTTTTATAACCAACCAGAATTGGCAGTTGGCACTACCTCCCCTGTTACCATCATCTCCCCTAGAGATGGCACTTTTGTAGATCATAAAACCACAGAAGAACTTAGAAGAAAAATTAAACAGGGCATTCTGCCTGTACTGAGTAGAGACTACGAGGTAACGGCAAGTCTGCAAAGGGAGTTGGAAAATACTCTTGAGCAAATAGAAAATCTCCGCAGACGTGGGCAAGCTTTAAATGGTATTTCTCTCACCTCTGTGGTCGAATTGTACAGCATGCCGGAGGATAGGTGGCACTTTCTAAAAGAAAAACTGTTATCCCCATCAAAAACCCCGCCGGCAGGAGAAAAAGATAGGGCCCTATCAGAGTTGTGGCAGTATAGCAACAGGGTGGATGCCAAAACTCTTCAGGCTTTTATTGCTAGTCTGGAGTTGGCAAGAAGAGATTATGAATCCCTTCGCAAACTGAAGCAATCTAACAGTATGCCTTGGAGTAGGGAGGAAATAAATTCCCTGCTAACCCTGGATGAGGCGAGTTGGCAACAACTAAAACAGGGGGTTTTGAAAATACAACGATTGATGTTACTCCAAGGAATCCCCACGGGTTTGCCAGACTACATCAAACGAGATGCTATCCTCCTGCATTTAGAAAATTCCCACCCCACCACTCAACAGTTGGCGATTAAATTGCTTCTGCCCCACCTGACTCCTAATTTAACCATAGACAGGGAAAAAACAATATCGAGGGCAGAAAAAGCGGCAGAAGAAGTGGAAACGGTGGTGGTGTCTGTCAGAAAAGGAGACATAATCGTAGCCGCCGGTGAGAAAATCACCCAGACAGACTTTGTCATCCTCGACAATTTGGGATTGAGTCGTAGGGGGGTTAACTGGCATGGGATTACTGTTAGCAGTCTCCTCGTTTCTGCCTCTGTCATCGTTTTCGGTGCTGTTACCGCAAAAATACAAAAGAAACTACGGCGTAGGGACCAGATTTTATTTTTGTTGTTAAGCCTTTGTGTCTTATCCAGTTCCATTTTTGATGCCCAATACAACCCCCTCCCAGCAGTAGGCTTTTTGAGTAGCACCTTCTATGGCACTACTCTAGCCTTAACCCAGGTTAGCCTCATTACAGGATTAACCCTTTTCCAAACAGAAGCCTCCCAATGGCCATATTTGGTATCCTCCTTCGCTGGTGCAGTAGTAGCTAGCATCGTAGCCAGTCGTCTCTATTCCCGGGAAGAATTGGCCCTCTTGGGAGTGGGAGTGGGCACAACCCAGGGCACGGTCCATTTTATCATATCCCTCGTCCAAGGAGCTTCTGGCGGCCCCATCTGGTATACCCTTTTACCCATCTCCTCCTGGCATGGCCTGGTAGGTCTTGCCTACACTATTGTAGCTCTTGGTGTTTCACCTTATCTGGAACGCTTTTTTGACTTAATCACACCCATCAGACTGGCAGAATTGTCCAATCCCAATCGCCCCCTTTTAAAAAGACTGGCCATAGAAGCCCCGGGTACTTTCCAGCATACCCTATTTGTAGCAAGTCTAGCAGAGGCCGCCGCCCGTCGTCTCCACTGTAATGTTGAATTGGTAAGAGCCGGCACCCTTTATCATGATATAGGAAAAATGCATGATCCTCTTGCCTTTATCGAAAATCAGATGGGAGGTGTTAACAAACACGATATTATAAATGACCCTTGGAAAAGTGCAGAAATCATCAAAAAACATGTAACTGAAGGCCTGATAATGGCCAAAAAAGCTGGCCTCCCCAAGGCTATAAGAGATTTTATTCCAGAACATCAGGGCACTCTTCTTATTTCTTATTTCTATTACCAAGCTAAAAATCTTCAAAAGGAAAACCCCGATTTAATTGTAGATGAAGCCGATTTCCGTTATGATGGCCCTATTCCCCAATCCAGAGAAACTGCCATAGTTATGTTAGCCGACAGTTGTGAAGCAGCTCTTCGCTCCCTCAAAAATGCTACACCTGAACAGGCTAGGACAATGATACATAAAATATTTCAGGCTCGTTGGCGCGATCATCAGTTAGATGACAGCGGTATTAAATATGAAGAATTACCTGTAATTGCCGAGGTTTTCGTCGAAGTCTGGCAACAATTCAACCATCAAAGAATTCCCTATCCGCCAGCCATATTAGAAGCACAATCCTCCCCAAAATCCACCGCCCATATTTCTTCCTAAACAAGCCATGATTTCCTTCTCAACTTAGCCACTATGAAAGACTTTTTAAAACATACATTTGCTAGTTTTATAGGCACCGTGTCCGGCCTATTTTTTGTTGTCTTCACCTCAGGAGGTGCCCTTGTTCTTTTGACCTCTTATCTGTCGTCTATTCCTCCTACCATAGAAGACAAATCCGTACTGGTTTTTGAGCTAAAAAATACAGTGCGTGACTACAATAATTCCTCCGTTTTTGGTGAAATTACTGGGGACAATTACATCGGACTAAATGATATAATATATGCTGTTAATAAGGCGGCAGAGGACCCACGGATTTATGCATTGTATATTGACGGGAGTAAGGGCAATATTTCCACCGGTTATGCTTCCATCTCGGAAATTAGAAAAGCCCTGGAAAAATTCAAAAAAAGCGGGAAAAAAATAATAGCATATCTAAACTCTGCTCAGGAGTCTGATTATCTTTTAGCATCAGTAGCCGATGAAATTGTAATCAACCCCCTGGGGGGCATAGAAATAAATGGATTAGCCACTTCTCAATTGTTTTTCGCCTCGGCATTGAAAAGATATGGCATAGGTGTTCAGGTAATAAGGGCGGGTAAATATAAGTCGGCAGTTGAGCCTTTTACCATGGACAAATTCAGTGAAGAAAACCGGAGCCAAACCAAAGAAATACTATCAGATATATGGGTTAACTTAAGGAGGAGTGTATCCAAATCTCGCAATTTAAACGAAAGTATTATAGACGATATAGCTAACAATAAAGGCATATTATTATCTCACGAGGCGGAAAAAATTAAACTGGTTGATAAGGTAAAATACCCAGATGAAGTTACTGAAGAGATTAAACAGATAACTAATAGCAAAGAGGAAGAAGACTTTCCTCAAATAACTATTAGTGACTATGTGGCAGCTAAATCAACCACCAAGGCAAAAAATAGAATTGCCATCCTCTATCTGGAAGGCACTATTGTGGATGGAAGGGGGAAAGTAGGAGAAGTAGGAAGTGAAGACTTTGTGAAAGAAATCAGAAAAATACGCCAGGATGATAACATAAAGGGTGTAGTCCTGAGGATAAATAGTCCAGGGGGTAGTGCCCCTGCTTCTGATAGTATTTGGCGTCAGCTACAACTCCTGGCAAAGGAAAAACCCCTGGTGGTGTCTATGGGGGATGTAGCCGCCTCTGGGGGTTACTGGGTGGCCACAGCAGGAGAGAGGATTTTTGCTGACCATAATACTATAACTGGCTCCATTGGCGTTTTTGGTTTAATTTTTAATTTTCAGAATTTAGCCCGTAACAATGGCATAAACAATGATGTAATCAAAACCAACGATTTGGCAGATTTAAATAATAGTTTTTCCCAAAAAGACGAGAGGGAATTGGCAATCTTTCAAAAAGGGGTGGACAGGGTGTACGAGCTATTCTTGCAACGAGTCTCCCAGTCAAGAAAAATGCCCGTTAATAGGGTAATTCAGATAGCAGAGGGAAGAATTTGGTCAGGGGAAAGGGCAAAAGAAATTGGATTGGTGGACGAGTTAGGGGGTTTGGAGGAGGCCATATCCTACCTGAGTGAGAAACTGCAACTGAACGACAATTATCAGATAGTTACCTACCCAGAAAGCCAACACTTTATATTCGATTTACTCCAAAATTTTGGTGGCATTGAAACGATTAGTAAGAGAGAGGAAATAACCAGAAATATTTCAGGTTTTTGCTGCTGGCCAGGGGAGAGGAGCATTAGGAGAATAATCGCAGATGCCCTGTCTTCAGATGGGTTTAAAATTTACAGCATTCTCCCCTATGAACTGGAGATAAAATGAAAGAACACAAAAAACAAGGAAAAAGAAAGGAAGAAGAAATGGGAAACCCAAAGAAAAAGGAAAAAATGTTATTCTCTTAAATAGAAACTGGTGCGGAAAACAAGAAGAAACAGATTATGAGCATTAAAACCCTAAGCCTAACACCCCAGCTGTATGATTATTTTCTATCCATTTCCCTTAGAGAGTCGCCTATACTAAAAGAAATTCGCCAACGAGGCTACTCCCACCCTATGGGAAGAATGCAAATAGCCCCAGAACAAGCACAGTTTCTCTCTTTCCTGCTAAAATCCATGGGGGCAAAAAAAGTACTAGAAATAGGTGTTTTCCTAGGTTACAGTTCCACTGCAATGGCTTTGGCCCTGCCGCCAGATGGAAAACTAATCGCCTGTGATAACAATCCCCAATTCGCAGAAATGGCCCGCACTAACTGGCAAAAAGCTAAAGTGGAATCTAAAATAACCCTTAAATTGGCCCCCGCTATCAATACCCTGGAAGAATTGTTACAAGAGGGAGAGGGCGGTACTTTTGACTTTGTATTTATAGATGCTGACAAGGAGAATCAAGAACAGTATTATGAGTATTCCCTACAACTGGTAAGAAAAGGGGGAATAATTGCCGTAGACAATGTATTATGGTATGGTAGGGTAGCACAACCGGAAGTAGACGACGAAACAACGAAAAAAATCAGAGAATTTAACCAGAAACTGTTAAGAGACGAAAGAATAGACTTAACCGTGTTACCCATAGGAGATGGACTAACCCTGGCTCTAAAAAGATAGAAGAGACAGGATATTGGGTTAAAATGTGAGGGGGAGATTGTATTTGTTTTTGAAACACAAGTAGTCTCTACTTATAATGAGTCATACTTTTTTGTTAGAAAGTGGCGCCTGGGTTTTAGAAGGGAGTTGGCTTGATAAAGCCCAAGTCTCAGTGCCTTGCAAGGGTGCGATAATTATTGGTTGGGAAGAACAAAGTTGGTTTTCCCTACAAATGAAACTAGTCTTCCCCCAGAGTATGCCCCGCTATGGCAATTTTAACAAAAACCCCCATATCACCTTCCATTATAAGGGAAATATAGCCACGGGAAGACCACAGTATGCTTTTGTTTTAAAACGAAGTGACGTGGAAAAAATAGAAGGAGAAGGGTGGATAACTGATTACTCCATCATCCAACGCTATTGGGTATTGGGGAGTAACATGCGTCTCCACGGTGTGGAAACCTTCTACCATTTGGAGGAAAACACCTACCACCTCACTAGCATCATGATGACGGGAAATAATCTGCTATACACCCTAGAAGCAATTTTACAACGACACCGTTAAAACAAGGGTATTAACAAAACAAAAAAAAGAAAGTTAATCCATCAGTGAAAATAAAGATAAACTAGGAAATAGGAAGGGACTGGCAATATGAACTCAGACAAGAAAAGGGAAGATAGGATACTTGCAGGGCGCTACCATCTGGTAGAATTGGTGGGCTCGGGGGCAATGGGGCAGGTTTATCGAGCCGAGGATAAGGTGTTGGGAGGTGTCACCGTGGCCGTGAAATTCCTCTCCCATACCCTCCTCAATGATAAAATGAGACAGCGGTTTGAACGAGAGGCCACCATCAGCGCCCTGTTGGGAGAAAAAAGCCTCCACATCGTCAAAGTGCGGGATTACGGGGTGGATGAGAATGATGTGCCCTTCTACGTCATGGAGTTTTTGGAAGGACAAAGTTTAAGCGACATCATCAAGTTCCAACCCCTTGAACTAAAGCGCTTTTTACGCCTCACCCGCCAAATATGCGTTGGCCTTGAAGCTGCCCATACGGGTATCATGCTACACGGAGAACTATGCCAGGTTGTCCACCGGGATATAAAACCGAGTAATATACTGGTAACAAAAGAGCCTACACTGGGAGAGCTGATCAAAATCCTGGACTTTGGTATTGCAAGGTTAGTACAGGCCAATGCAACTCAAACCCATTCATTCATGGGGACTTTGGCCTATTGCTCACCGGAACAGATGGAGGGGAAAAAACTAGACAACCGTTCGGATATTTACAGTCTAGGGGTGATGATGTATGAGATGTTAACCCTAGAAATGCCCATCCTGCCGGACTCCTCCTCCTTTGGCGCCTGGTATAAAGCCCATCATGAGTACGAACCGCGGCCCTTTGACCCCCGTTTAAACATCCCCTCAGAGTTAAAGAGTATCATATTGAAGTGCATGGCCAAATCCCGGGAGGATCGTCCTCAGACAGTAGGGGAAATCATTAAGGTAATTGACAATATCGAAAAGGGAATCCAGGAATCAGCCACTAACGAAAGAACTTACTTTTCCGGCCACCCTACTATAGCTTCTGATGTAAACAAAGAAGTCATAAGAGGAGACGATACCCCAACCATTGCAGTCCAAACCCCCAGACAGAAAAACAGAATAGATACTAGTCCCACCGAAGTTGTTACCCAAGTATCCGCCGGTAGTACCCTCAGCAAACTAACTTGGCCCAAAAACAAGCCTCTGCAAAAAATCGTCTTCCCCCGTATCGTTACCACCGAAACCGAGACCTTTGCCAGTCTCTGGGTAATGTTGGATAAACAAGACATTATCAATCGACTCGTCAGTGTGCGCTACAATCAGTTTCTCTTTCTCCAAACCCCCCATCCCATGATTCTTTGGATTACAGTTATATACAATCCCACTCATGGCCCCAGATGGCTACCCTGTTATTTAGACCTAAAAAGTGAATCCTCCCGACAAGTAGTTTCTCTCCTGGCAGACACTGGCAGTTACCGCATTCTCTTTTTTGCCATAGAAGAACCAGACCACTGTCAACATAGTATGATGTCTACTATTGCCGCTAATCAGTGTAAAATCATGAAAGAATGGCTCAGAATCACCGCCACCATAAAAACCAGTGGTGAGCCGGCCGTCAGCAAGAGGAGACTAAAAGAAGAATTTGAGCGTCTTAAACCCAAAATCCTGGCTAAGCTGGCGGAAAGCTACAAGTAAAAACGTCTATGGCCAATGGGGGCTAAGGGTGTTTGTTGCCGCTACTAGCAGGACTTCGTCAAGATATAACTATATTGTCGTAGTGGATTAGTAAGTGGCATAGATGCTTTATCGTAGGTTTGGCAGGACGGAATTACAAATGCCCGTATTCTCCTGCGGCGGCATGCGTTATCAGTATAAATGGCAGGACGTCTCTTGGCAAGAAATACCCCCCGACAACCAAGCCAATCTGGAAGCCACCATCCGTCGCAGTGTGGAATTGGGAATCAATCACATCGAAACTGCCCGTTATTATGGCACCTCCGAGATGCAGTTGGGCAGAATTCTTCCCCATATTCCTAGAGATAGTATAATAGTCCAAACCAAGGTGCCCCCCCAAGAAGACGGTAAGAAGTTTAGGCAGATCTTTGAGCAATCCCTCGCCAACCTGCGTCTGGAATATGTAGACTTGTTATCCTTCCATGGAATCAACACCCCCCAACTTTTAGAATACAGCCTTAGGTGTCTGGAAGAGGCCAGAAAATTACAACAAGAGGGGAAGGTGCGTTTCCTCGGCTTTTCTACCCATGGGGCAACGAATTTGATTATCCAAACCATTGAAACTAACCAGTTTGACTATGTTAACCTCCACTGGTATTGGATTTTTCAAGATAACTGGAAGGCTATAGAAACTGCCCACAAGTACGACATGGGGGTGTTTATCATTAGTCCATCAGATAAGGGGGGAATGTTATATAAGCCTCCCAAAAAACTAGTACAACTGTGTCAGCCACTAAGCCCCATGGTATTTAATGATTTATTTTGTCTTTCCCACCCCCAGGTGCACACCCTCAGCATTGGTGCTGCCAAACCCACCGACTTTGACGAACATTTGAAAACTATACCTCTCCTCCCCCATGCCCACCAAATCCTACCCCCTATTATTGAACGTCTGGAAAACGAAGCCAAAAGGGTATTAGGAGAAGAATGGTGGTATAGCTGGCGGGTTGGCTTGCCTAGTTACGAAGAAACCCCCGGTAATATAAACATCCCCGTGATTCTCTGGTTGCGCAATTTGGCCTTGGCCTATGACCTAGTGGAGTTTGCTAAAAACCGTTATAATCTGTTGGGCAATGGCAGCCACTGGTTTCCCGGCGAAAAGGCAAATAGGGTGGCGGAATTCGACTTGTCTGAATGTCTCAAAAATAGCCCCCACCGACACGTCATCCCCCGACTTTTGGCAGAAACAGACGCCATGCTGGGGGGAGAAGCCGTCAAACGTCTGTCTCAAACCTAAGTCTAAATATGATAAAAATTTAAGCATGGCTTTTACGCGGGTGGGCAATTCCTATGTATCGCTTTCAGGTTACGGCACACACACAATTGGGGGAGTCTATCGCTATTGTCGGCTCAGTATCCCAATTAGGTCAATGGGATGTATCTAAATCCCTTCCCCTTTACACTGACACTCACACCTATCCCCTCTGGTGGGTGGAGGTGGACCTTCCTGGAGACGGCCAAAAAGTAGAATACAAATACCTGAAAAAGAAGAAAGATGGCACTTTTGAGTGGGAATGCCTTGGTGACAACCGTTGGATTATCCTTGACGCCTCCGCGGAAAAATACACCATCGTCGTGGAGGATTTACAATTTGGGAAAGTCAATCCATATCCGTACGGCTATTGGGAAAAACCTATACCAACGCCCCCAATCCCCCCAAAAGAAAACGGCAAGAGAATTGTAGTTATAGGTAGTTCGGTAGCTCTGGGCTGTAGTGCCTGGTTATTACGAGGGTGGGCTCAGTTATTGAAAGAAACCCTTGAAGAGAAATACGGCCACCAGTTAATTAACGTTTCAGAAATAGGCGCCAATGTTACCACAACTATTAAACGCTTCCCCCAGGTGGTAACCCCCTACAATCCCGATGTGGTAATTATCTCCCTTTCTCTGGGTAATGAGGGATTCGCCTACTGTCCACCCCATCAACGGCGGGCATTGCAACAACGATTTGAAAGTGGCTTACAGGAATTAATCCGCATGACAAGGGAGATTGGGGCCATTCCCATTCTGGGGTCACTATACCCCCATTCTCATTATACACCAGAACATAACTGGTTGTTGTACGACAGTCATGACCGCATGTTGAGTTGGGGTGTGCCGGTATTAGATTGGCTGACAGTGCTAAACGATGGCCATGGAAGGTTCGCCCCCGGTTTAGAATTCGATGCTGCCCATCCCAACAGTGAGGGACACCGTCGCATGTTTTCTGTTATTGATATCACCCTCTTTTCCCCTGAGAGGCTAACTGGTACGGCAGCCGAGACAAAAAAAAAATCTGCTTCTCCAGTAAAGCTGTATAGTCGTCAGGGGCTAACTGTAAGTTATAACCCCACCTACGGTAGTCTTTTCTTCAGCAACACTAGTAACCTCCCCTTCACCATCAATGTAAATGTCATTCCCTCACAATGGCTACAATCCCACTTCTATCTCCTAAAACAGCCATGTAAGCTGGCTTGTTTCTCTTTCACCCCTAAAGATAACCCTACCTTAAATATACCCCCCTCCACCCGGTTAGAATACTTCCCTCTATCCTTCTTCTTTTCCCCTACCCAAACCCAAGTCTTATTTTATGACGGCAATCTTGCTATTCTGCAACGAGACAGTAAAAGTGTCTATCTCATTAATCTCTCCCCCCATGAGTATAATGTGCATCCCATGTGGCAGGAGGTGTCTGATTCCTTAAAATCCCTCCCCCAGGGTTTCTACGAAGACAGCCTCAATCCCGACACCCCCTTCCGTACCATGATTATAGGCCAATATGGCTTAGAAAGTCGAGTTAAAGTGCCCCCCCGCCAAGCCCTTTTCTTCACCCACACCTGTAGCCTCTCAGAGAGAAAACGAATTGCTATCCTACCCCTGGGAGACAGATGTGCTGTTAGAATGTTATTACATAAGATGGAATATGATGGCCCGGCCTATCCCTTTGATTTAACCCGCACCACCAATCTCAGTGATGTCGCCCATATAATAGAAACGGGGTTTGATGACATGTGGAATCCTGCCTATTTGCATTATAACCCCGAACATGGCAGGATCTATCATACCAAGTGGACGGGATTGTCTTTCGCCCATGAGGTGGAAGAGGGGGAAAATCCCCTAGAAAACATGTATCCCATCCTCCAGCGCATGAGAAAACGTTATCAGGCTAGGGCAAAACGATTCTGGTTTACTATCCAAAATAGCGATGAAATCCTCTTTATCCGCACTGGTTATGCCACCAGGGGACAGGTGGAAGATTTAATGGCTAAACTTAAGAGTAAATGTCAGGGCAAACCATTTCGTCTTTTGATTTTATCAGAACAGTCCTCTCAAGAATTTGCTGGTTTGGAAAATGTATTTCATGAAAACCGTTATTTCAATCCTGATCACATGTATAACAACCTGGACTATTGGTTACAATGCACAGAAATAATGCGTCAAATTCTTAATTCTTTTGGCATTTCTACTAAGAATCTTTTCTGGTGTCCTCCTAATATATAGGCTTCAGTGGGAGTTGAATTGTTTTTCCCTTTCAACCCCCACCAATTCCCTCTTGGTTTTAATATTTAATTATCAAGGGCAAGTAGCCATAGATTTGCCAGCTTTCTAAGCAATTATTAATCTGATTTACTGCCTCGTTATATATGTCAATTTCCTGACGCAATTGTTCCAACCTCTTCTGGTTTTCTTCCAGTTTTTTCTTAGCCTTTTCCTCCAGATCACGTGTTATTTCATGGAGATATTCCTCGTATCTATCCAGGATGACATCTGCTATTTTCTCCCTGAGAGGGATAAAGATTTTCTTGATATTTTGCTTGACAGATTGTGGGAAAGTGCTATAGATGGTTCTATTGACTTTTTGCTCAAAGTCTTGCTTTAACAAATTGCGGATTTGGCCCTCAGCATCTAAAATAGAAGATACGTCGTATGTCTGGGATGTTTTCTTAAAAATTTCCTCTAGATTAACACAAGAATTCCAATTAAATCCTGTTTCCCTCACATAGCGATCACATTCTGCTGTTGCCAGGCTTTGGAAAGCGGCAGACAGCGTCTTGGTTTGGGACAATAAAATATCAACAATTCCCGCATCATTACCCAAAATATGACATAATTCTCCATAAAAACTCTTGCGTCTTATATCCTCAATTAAATCCCCCACAAAACCATAAGCAAGACGCTCACATTCCTTGGTTAAAACATCTTCTAAAGAGTTGGCGATGTAATAAAAGGCTTCCACTAATACAGCCAAAAACGGGGCAGTCTGATTACGAGGGTGTCTCTTCAAAGCTAAACCATAGGCGTCAGTGACAGAAAAGGTTTGTAGAAGTTCTTGTAGACTGGAAACAAAGGCATATTCTATTTGTTTCATCCGTTGATTAAAGCTAGTATTCTTTCCGTTGACATAACTGTTAATTTTTTCCTCAAGGTAGGCAGAAAACTCGTCGCCGATTTCCTTGAGTCTGGTTTTGATTTTACTCAATTCTGTCCGCTTCATTTCCTGGATGTCTTTGGGCTGACTTTCTAATTCCAGTTGGGTGTCTTGATAATACCTCCTCATAGCCAGGCATATTTTTTGTAATTCGTCAGCCAAGTTTCTGAATAATTCAGGATGTTTTTCTTCTCTAAGATAACTGGTTATTTCATCTTTAAAATTCTCCCCCCCACTGTCTTCAATAAGTTTGTCAATTAGGGACATGCCACACTCTTTTAAAATCCGCACATAGTTTTGATTAGGGGTTTCATAACTGTTAACAGAAATCCGAAAGGCGGTGGTAGTTAATTTGCCAGAAGAGGCACAATAATTGTTAAATTCACTGACAAATTTAGGAGTATCTTCAATCCCATCCTCACCCTTGACTTCCTCTGCAAAAATACTGTCCAACCCAAACCTGTCTTCGGCAGAGGTGTATTTCTTCACCTGAGTGCCATAAAAGCCTAACAAGCCGCTGGTTTTATATACCCTTTTGGTATGACTAAACTCCGACTTGATAAGGTTATCTAGTCTCTTCCTCAAATCACTGTTATACCAAGTTTCATCCACCCTATTAAACACATAAAATACCCTGTTGCCAATGGCAGGATTGGATTTGATAGCCTCCAATAATTCTGTTTCCCTTTGGGTTAAATCCCCGGCAGAAGCACTTTTTAAAACACAAACCACAAGGGAGGTGTCGGGATTAGTAATCTTCTCAAAAGAGAGAAGGGCATCTTTTTCCACCGGGGCGTCAATTCCCGGTAAGTCTACTAAAACATTACCGTCTTCTAAGAGGGGACGGTGACAAAAATAATCAATGCGTTTCAAGACAGCAGAATTCCTACCCCTTCTGGCATAACTTGCCGCCTCTGCCAGGGTGCTAAAATTAAACTGTTCCATGGAATAAGTGGCATTTTCCGTAGCTTTAATCTTATCCTTGTTTTCCTCAAACCCCTCCAACAGCAACAGCAAAGCGTTAGCCCGTTTTGCCAATTCGGATTTGTTGACTCCTCCCTCGGTTTCAATAATTTGACGACACTTATTTTTAATATCCTCTATAAAAGTGGTACTTTCAAGGGGGATTTCATTAAGATTTATGTTGAGCAGTTGACAAAGGGCTCTAATTTGTTCCACAATCTCCTGTCGGCTGAGGAAGGTTAATACTACTCTTTCCTGATGAGCCGGTGCGTATTCTATGTAACACTCAGTACCGGTGGCGTGTCCTTCTGCACTGTATAATAGTTCTCTGCCCAAAAGGGCATTGATTAACATGGATTTACCCGCACTGAAGGCTCCAGCGAAGACAATTTCAAAACGGGGGGATATTGCCTTTCTCAACGCCAGTTGTACTCCGGAGGGGTCGATTTTTTGAAGTTCTTTGTGTTTTTTAAGTAGCTCAAGGATGGCATCAACAGTCTCGGCAATATTCTGACATGGGCCAGGGATCATAGCCTGATAAACTCCTTTGATGTGCTCTCATACACTCCATTGGTTTATCCATCATTATCGCCAGATTTATGCAGTGGGGAGATTAATTTTTGTTTGCCGGGGTGTTTGTCTAGTTGCCATTGGTCTAGAATGTCATGAAAGAGGATTTCTTCAATCCAGGTTTTAGCTACTACTGTTAAGGGTAGTGCCAATATTAAACCCAAGGCGCCAAAAATGGTAGCAAAAAAGATTTGGCAAAAGAGAGTTATGGCAGGCAAAAGAGAGACTTTGTCAGCCATTACCCTGGGGGTTAGCCAATAACTCTCGATATGTTGGACGATAAAATACCAAACGACAATTGGTATAATCTTCCAGGGCTCATCTACTAGGGCAGTGGTGACGGGAAAGACTACACTCAAGGTGGGGCCAATATTAGGTATAAAATTGAGCAATCCAGCCAACAATCCATGTACTAAAACCAATTTTACCTGTAGAATCCACAAGCCAATGGCACTTAAAATTCCGATGAAAATACAATTAATGGTTACCCCTGCCAGCCAGTTGCAGATGGAGTCCTCAGTTTTGTCTAGAATTTCCGATATACGCTGACGATAAAAGGCAGGAAACATTTTTACTACACGGCCACGGTATTGTTGAGGATTAAGAAGGAATACAAAAGTCAAAACAATGACGAATATTACCTGGAATACTATACTTAGGACATTGGAAAACAAGGCTAAAAAGTTGTTGTATATTCTGGTGGGCAAGAGCTCGTTTTGCTTCCAATAACTGTTAATTTGTTGGAAGAGGAATTGATATAATTCGGCATTGTAAAACTGACTTTTTTTAAGGAGTTCTTCGATTTTATTGGGCGCCTTGGGTAACAATTTGAGGAGAAGTGTAAATTCGGAAATAAATGGAGGTAAAACTAGGAAAATAATAAGGGAAAGGACGAAAAGCAAACAGAAAAAGACAACCACAGTAGCCTGAAAACGAGTTAAACCATAAAGTTGTATTTTTTTTACGAGACGGTTGAGGGGAATGGCAAAGACAACAGCAGAGAAAATCAGCAACAGCAAATAACGAATTTCCCAAAGAATATAAAGGGAAATAAGAAAGGCAAGGAATCCTAAAGACTGACTAAAATTCATGTCTAAGTCCTCTTGGCGGGCGGATGGGGATCATGCTAAGCTATAGCATAACAAAAACCGTCTTGGGGGAATATGCGGCAGCGGGTGATAGACTGGTTAAATCAAAACATGCCACCGGAAAGGGTGAAACACATTCTGGGGGTGGAAGAAATGTGTATCCAGCTTGCCAAACGTCATGGAGTGGATGTTTACCAAGCCGCCACTGCTGGTTTATTACACGATTTAGCCAAGTTTTTCCCACCCCAGCGACTGTTACAGATGGCAAGGGAAAATGGGATAGAATTGGATGAGATAACCAGTAGTCACCCCCATTTACTCCATGCAGAAGTGAGTGCCATTGTGGCAAAACAGGAATTTGGGGTAGACAATGAGGAGATTCTAGAGGCTATCGGCAATCATACCCTAGGACGTCCCCAGATGAGCAAGTTGAGTTGTATTGTTTTCATTGCCGACAAATTGGAAAAGTCGAGGGGAGACACCCCCCAACTAAATCACATGCGTCAAGTGAGTTACGAGGATTTAATGAGGGGGTTGAGGATGGTGTGTGATTATTCTATTTGCGATTTACTGCAAAGATGTAAAGTCATCCACCCCCGCACCATTTTAACCCGTAATTGGACATTATCTCACCACTAGTTTTGTCCAGTCAGTTTGTCAAGGGAATATTTTGCCCGTCAAAGAATCGGTTTGTCAGAGAAAAAGATGACTGTTTCCCCCTTGCTGGAGTAATTGTAGCGCCTTTTTGATATTCTGAGTTTCAGATTTAGGCACAATCAAAGTGGCATTTTCTACCCTCACCACTACTAAATCCCTGACACCAATGGCCACCACAATCTCCTCTGGTTGATGATTGTAGAGGATACAGTTTTCCGTATTGGTGACTAAACAATTGCCCACCACTACATTGCCATCCTGTTTTTGCAAGAGTCTCTCCAAAGCATTCCAGTCACCCAAATCATCCCAACCAAAGTTAGCGGGAATAACGTAAGCCAGAGAAGTCTTCTCCATCAAGGCATAGTCAATGCTAATTTTGGGTAACTGGGGATAGGCAGATTTTCCCCCCTCCAGCAGCGGTAAGAGTATGTCAGGGGAGTGTTTTTCTAATTCCGCCAATACCACTGCCACGGGGAAAATAAACATGCCACTATTCCAACTATACCTCCCTGTGGCGATAAACTGTTTGGCAGTGTCTTGGTTTGGTTTTTCCGTGAATCTGGCCACTTTGTAAAGAATTATGTCATCTTCTTGACATTGGAGCTCTCCTTGTTCTATGTAGCCGTAACCAGTGGCGGGATAGTTGGGTTGGATGCCAAGAGTGATAATACCCTGTTTCTCGGCGGCAAAATGGATGGCCCTATGGAGGATTCTGGCAAACTCGGCAGTATTGCCGATATGATGGTCAGCAGGGAAAAAGCCCACAATGAGATTGGGCTCATCCCCATAGCGGCGTTTAACTTCTAGACTTGCCCATGCCACTGCTGGGGCGGTGTCTTTCCCCATGGGTTCTACTAGTATGTTATCCTGAGGCAGGTGAGGCAGTTGCTGTCTTACCCCCTCTGCCAACACCTCGGAGGTGATTACCATTAGCCCCTCCCAACCACCGGCTAGAGACAATAAACGTTGGGCGGTGTTTTGCAGGAGGGTATTGCCACTGCCATCCAGACTTAAAAACTGTTTTGGACGATTCAAGCGGCTAAGGGGCCAAAATCTTTCTCCCTTCCCACCCGCCAGAATAATGGGAATAAACTTAATTTCAGTCATAGTTCAGGCCAGTATAATACCCATCAGCGACCAACACCAATATAACGGAAACCGAGTGCCTCTAATGCCTTTTTGTCGAGGAAATTACGCCCATCGATGACAATAGGTTGTTTGAGACGCAGACGGATTTTCTCCCAGTCTAGGCGGAGGAATTCTTGCCACTCGGTGACCAATACAAGGGCATCACAACCGTCGGCCAACATCTCCACACTGGTTTCAATGGTAACACTGGAAAGGCCATGACTGAGGCCACTCTGGGATACAATGGGGTCATAGGCTTTGATAAAGGCCCCCAAACGATTCAACTCCTTGATAATGTCCAAAGAGGGGGCATCTCGCATGTCGTCGGTGTCTGGTTTGAAGGTCAAACCCAATAGGCCAATTACCTTTCCCTTAAGGATTTTTAGTTCGTGTTGTAACTTTTCGATTACAACCATTCTTTGACGCCTGTTGACGTTGACGGTAGCCATTAAAAGTTCTGCAGTATAGCCGTAGTCTTGAGCAGTATGAATCAAAGCAGCAACATCTTTGGGGAAGCATGATCCCCCCCAGCCAATGCCAGCCTGAAGAAATTTAGGGCCTATGCGGGAGTCCAAGCCTATTCCCAGGGCTACCTGAGTCACATCTGCCCCCACCCGATCGCATATATTGGCGATTTCATTAATAAAGCTGATTTTGGTAGCCAGGAAGGCATTGGCCGCATATTTAATCATCTCCGCCGAACTCAAGTCTGTGACTACCAGGGGCACGGGGGGCAGGTGGGGATTTTCGCTGAATTGCCTTTTAATTATAGGGTGATACAATTCTTTCATCATGGCAATAGCCTTTTCGCTGTTGCCTCCCAAAACGATGCGATCGGGGTTAAAGGTGTCATAGACGGCACTGCCTTCCCGCAGAAACTCAGGATTGCTAACTACATCGAAAAGGGGCTCACCGCCATTAGGATTTTTTTCCCTATAGCCCTCCAAAACCAGTAGCCGCACCCAATCTCCCGAGCCTATGGGCACTGTGGATTTGTTTACCACCACCTTGTAGTCCTGTTGAAGGTGATAACCAATACCACGAGCTACTGCTTCCACATAACGGGTATCGGTTTCTCCTGTGGGTAAAGCGGGGGTGCCCACCGCGATGAAAATAATCTCCCCATGACTGACTCCCACTCCCAAATCGGTGGAGAAGTCTAGTCTTCCCTTGGCCATGGTTTCTTGCATTAACTCCGACAACCCGGGCTCATAAATAGGGGATTGCCCTTGTTTCATCAGTTTGACCTTTTCCTCGTTGTTGTCGATGCAGATGACATCATGGCCGATGTGTGCCAAACAAACTCCTGTTACCAGTCCTACATATCCTGTGCCCACTACTGATACTCGCATACTTCAAATACCTACACTTTTCATGGTGTTATGACACTGTTACAGGGAAAGACGACGACGGAAGTCTTCTATAGTCCTCTGCAAACCTTCCAGGAGGGGGACTTTTGGTTGCCAGTGAAGATAGGTTTTCGCCTTGGTGATGTCGGGTTGTCGTTGTTTTGGGTCATCTTCTGGGAGGGGTTTAAAGACTATTTCCACTCCCGGGTTAACGAGATTTTGGATAGTCTTAGCCAGTTGTAGGATTGTATACTCCTCCGGGTTGCCCAAATTCACAGGGCCAGTGTAATCGCTATTCATCAGTTTTATTAACCCATCTACCAAGTCAGACACATAACAAAAACTGCGGGTTTGACTGCCATCGCCGTAAACCGTGAGGGGCATTCCCCTTAAAGCCTGGACGATGAAATTACTCACCACCCGCCCGTCATTTTCTAACATCCTAGGGCCATAGGTGTTAAAGATCCGTGCTATTCTGACTTCTATTTTGTGTTCTCTGTAATAGTCAAAGGTGAGGGTTTCTGCAATTCTCTTACCCTCATCATAACAGGCACGGACACCGATGCAGTTGACATTACCCCTGTATTCCTCTGGTTGAGGGTGCACAAGGGGATCTCCATATACCTCGGAGGTGGAAGCCAGGAGGAATCTAGCCTTAACCCTCTTGGCCAACCCCAACATGTGGAGAGTGCCCATAAAACTCACCTTTGTAGTTTTGATAGGATTATACTGATAGTGGACAGGGGAGGCGGGGCAGGCGAGATGGTAAATTTGATCCACTTCTAGACGTATTGGTTCGGTAATATCATGGCGGATTAATTCAAAGCGGGGGTGCCCCAACCACTGTTGAATATTTGCCTTGGTGCCCGTATAAAAGTTGTCCAAACATAATACCTCATGCCCCTCTTCCATTAGGCGATCTACCAGATGTGAACCAATAAAACCGGCACCCCCGGTGACTAGGATTCTCATACCAGACAGTGTTACCCTTTCCTTGGACTAAAAATCCATTTTCAGGGTAACCGATAAGGTACACCCAGGGCAAATCTTGTTATCGGTTTCTCTCTGGCCAAAGTCTGCGCCACCAGGGAGTTTCTTCGATTTTCACATGGACGTTTACGAAGTCGATTTGCCGTCTGATTTTGTTTATGTCCCAACCAGTGAGAATTGCTAGGGTTTGGGCTTCTTTTTCTTGTCGCTGCCGAGTTTTACGGAGATAGTCTTTGCCCGCCTCACAGGAGATGGGGCCTCGGAAGGGGTGGCGGATGACATAACGGCCTTGGAATAGTTCCTGATTTGGGGTGTTTTGAAATCTCAGATCCTCTGGGAAATGAGCTCTTTCGTATCTTACATGTAATCTCGTTATAAATACATCACTGGGGCGATTAGGGTCATACCAGAAGACGCCGGCTTGTCTCAACTCGTCAGGGGTGAGGGGCTCGGCGGCACAGGGGTCACACCATCCCATGTTCCAAGCATATTCCAAAAAGGCTACTCTCTTCCCTTCCCGCTCATAACTACGGGTAAACATGGCCTTATAGAAATCCCCAAACTGTTTTTCCACGAATTCCGGCACATCTACATTAGAGGGGATTTTGACAGTGCGATAGTTGGTTAATTCCGTTTGCCCGGTGTCTGAGAGGAGGTAGATGATCAAATCCTGTTCTTTTTTGCTGTTAATCATCCCCAGGCGGATAGGTAGCATGAATTTGGGGTATTCATAGGCTACCTGTAGGGGGCGCAGGTTAACATAGCCGCCTTTTTCATATTCCTCTAGATTTACCCTAGCCACAAAGAATTTCATTTTCTGACGGATATAGGGGGCTAACAATTCCTTGGCGCCTCTAGGGATTTTATAGCCGTTTTGGATAAGCCAGGTTTCTAATCCCTGGGATTCTTTGGCGCTGAGGACAACTATGTCGTATTCTCCCACAGTGAACTTACTTTCTACTGTAACACCAAGGGCCTGGTCACTCATTGCCCCTCTTCTTCCCCCTCCTGCCACATTTGGGGCTTCTTGTTGTGTTCTATATATTGGCAATGGGGGGGCACAGGGGTCATAGTCGTAGTATTCTACCAATCTGGGGGCACTAAAGGCGTCCAGTCTTTCTAGGATTTTGGGATTGCCCACATTGACTTGATCTTTGGTTACAGAGACTGGTATTGGTACTACCACGGCAAAGTCTTTGACATCTCCCTGGTAGTCATTGGCCATGGTTAAAACTGTGCGATCGCCTTTGCGGGCAATAATTACCTGAGAGGCTTGGTTGTATAGTTTAGTATCAGCTTTTGCTACGTAGAAACCACAAAAGGCCCATACCTGTTGGGGGAAACTAAGACAAACTGCTAGTAATATTGCCACTGTTAATAGAATTTTTTTCATGCCTGGCCTCCATTTGCAACACTCAATTTATGTTCTGACTGTACTTGGGGAATAGGCCAGTAAAATCGTTGACCTTCCCAGATTTTGTCTAACAAAACAGTAAGGGGAGACAGGACAAATAGGGATATGAAAATGGCATTGTAAACATAGAAGAGACTTCCCAGGACAAATGCTAGGGTGGCCACGAGAATTGACCAGATTGTCCTTCCTATTTTACTGTCGGGAATTGAGCGGGGATCACTAATCATAAAGAAGGCAAAAACCAGTAGACTTCCTGTGCCTAGTTGATGCCAAACCACATCCCATTCCCATCCCAAATAACAGTTATACATACAGGACAAGAGGATGTAGGTTATCAGGAAAGCACCGGTAGTTTCCCAGCGCCCTACCTTGTTTAGAACCAAGGCGCCAGTGCATATAAACAGGGCTAAATAAAACCACTCGTGCCCCCACTGTCCAGGTGATACCCAAGCGTTATGGGTAAGAGCCAAGGCGGAAATAATCCCAAAATTGCCAGGATTAAAAAAGTGCTTCTTGCCCACAGAAAAAATGAATTTTGATGCTATAGCAGTCACCCCTGCAACTACCAGGGGAAAAACCCCATTTGACCTTATTAAAAGTGACAGACCTAGGCTGGTTGTCAGGGCACTTTTTAATCCCGTTATTTTCCAATTAAAATCTTGGTTGTAATGGCAAATTTTCAAAGAAAAAAAGCTAAATATTTCTCTTATATTGGCTATATTTTCCGCTATAAATTGCGTCAATAAACAGGAGAGTATAATAGAAATAAAATGAGAACAAGAGAGATGCCAATCCCGGTTGAATATACCCAGTAAAAGAAAGAGGATGAGAAAACAAATTTGATAGTCTCGAGGGTCGACAAACAGTTTTAACTTCATAGGGAAGAGTATCATAATAAAGTGTCATTAGCTGTTTTTTTACAGACAGGACTATGGACAGGAAAACCATGTAGAAGTTCCTTTTTTGCCTTGATTGTGGAGGAAAATAAGAGTCTTAGGGAACGGATGTAACAAATCTTTACGTTTATTAAGGTGAGAGCCCCTTGTGGATTATCCTTATTTAAGGGAAGAACATGAGAATACAAGTACGGAGGTCAAACCTTGGCTATTCCTCTATTAGAATATGCACCCCGCACCCAGAATAGCCGTGTGCCTGGGTATGAGGTGGGCGGAGACGAGCAGCCCAGAATTTACAACGCGGAGAACATATACAGCCCCTCTGAGTGGGATGAGTTGATAGAGGCGGCCTATCGTCAGATTTTCTTCCACGCCTTCAAATGGGATCGTGAGCCCTTCTTAGAATCCCAGTTGCGCAACAGACAAATCACTGTGCGTGATTTTATCCGTGGCCTACTATTATCAAAAACCTTTAAGAATAGCTTTTACGACAAAAATAGCAACTATCGTTTTGTAGAACAGTGTATTCAAAGGGTTTTGGGGCGTGATCCCTACAGCGAAAGGGAGAAAATTGCCTGGTCTATTGTGGTGGCCACCAAGGGGATTAAGGGCTTTGTGGACGAATTGCTCAACAGCGACGAGTATCTAGAAAACTTCGGCTACGATACCGTCCCCTATCAACGTCGTCGGGTACTACCTGGGCGTGACAGGGGTGAGATTCCCTTTAACATCAAGTCCCCTCGTTACGATGCCTACTATCGTGCCATTTTGGGCTTCCCACAAATCATCTGGCAAAACGAAGTCCGTCGTTATACACCCCAAGACAGAAAACCCAGGGCTGGCGACCCTGCACTATACTTGAACATGGCACGTAGTATCAATCCTAAACCAGCCCCTATACCCCGTGTCTCTGCCCAAAATATCAGTCTAGACAAAGTGCCCTATCGCGGCAAAAAATAATTGTTAATTGTTGGCCATAGCGGGCTCTTGTCACATGTCATCCCCCTGAGGGGGGGTTTTATTATTGGTGGGGAGCTATTTTTTGTCGTCGGAGGATTTTGATGGTTTCCAGGACAAACTCGGCGGCTTCTTCGATTTCTTCCTGGGTGGTAAAACGGCCGAGGCCAAAACGCAGAGAAGCCTTGGCCAACTGGTCAGAGTGCCCTAATGCCTTCAACACATGGGAGGGTTTGGGGTTACCGGAGGAACAGGCGGCGCCGGAAGAGATAGCTATTTTGGAGTTTAGGGCCAGCAGTAAAGCTGGGCCATTTACTCCCTCTATGCTCACATTCAAGTTGCCGGGGAGTCGTTGCTGGAGATCACCATTGAGGCGGATACCGTCCAGTTGACTGAGTTTGTGCCACAGATAGTCTCGTAATTGCCGTTGACGCTCATTTTCCCGGGGCATCTCCTGGAGGGCAATTCTAATAGTTTCCCCAAAGCTAACGATTAGGGGGGGAGACAGGGTACCAGAGCGTAAACCCCTTTCTTGCCCCCCACCATGGATTTGGGGAGCCAGCTTTACCCGGGGATTACGGGAGCGTACATACAGTGCCCCTATTCCTTTGATGCCGTGAATCTTGTGGGCAGTGAGAGACATCAAGTCTATATTCATCTTCTCTACATCCAGGGGGACTTTGCCTATTGCCTGGGCGGCATCGGTGTGGAAAATGACCCCCCTTTCTCTACAGATGGCCCCTATTTTCTCTATGTCCTGGATGACACCTATCTCATTATTAGCTGTCATCACGGAGACCAGGATGGTGTCAGTACGGATACTATCTGCCAATAAATCCAAGTCTAACAGGCCATTTTTCTTGACGGGGAGATAGGTCACCTCGAACCCCAGTTTTTGGAGGTATTGACAGGGCTCCAGGACGGCATTATGCTCAGTGGAGACGGTGACGATATGTCGGCCTTTTTGAAAATAGGCTTCCGCCACTCCCTTTATGGCCAAATTGTTGGCTTCCGTGGCGCCACTGGTGAAGATAATTTCCTCCTCCTGGGCATTGATGGCTTGGGCAATAATCTGACGCGCCTTTTTAACGCCGGCTTCTGCTTCCCAGCCGTAAAGATGCCCCACACTGGCGGGATTGCCAAAATAGTCCGTCAAAAAGGGCAAAGTGGCTTCAATTACCCGTGGATCAGGTTTAGTGGTAGCATGATTGTCTAGATATATTGGCTTTTTCACCGTCATAGGGGGAGAAAAGAAGGGGCGGATACGGGCAATTGTCCCCATTGTATCTCAATTGTATCTCATCCCCTCCTGTTTTCCAGCAGTCCTATTCGGCAGTAGCTAATTCCCCCTCTTTGGTTTCTGTGCTGCCACGACTGCGACGGGAAGTAAGGGTGTTAAACAACATTTTGCCAATGGCAAGGATGAGATTCCCCTCTAATTCTTTGAACATGTCCATGTTGAGTTTGAAGGCATAGTTAGCCTCGTCTACAATCCTCTGGGCGGTGGCCAAGTCTACGGGCAATTGGTTGAGGGCTTGACGATATTTGTTTTTAAAGGCCTTCTCATCACTAATTTGCTCGAATTCGTAAAAAGCAGTGCCCTGGCCATTCAAATTCATGGCTTTTTGGGCAATGGTTTTAAGGATTTGACCTCCAGATAAGTCCCCCAGATAACGAGTGTAAGAGTGGGCCACAAACAATTCTGGGCTGTGGGCGGCAATTTCCCGAATCCGGTTTACATAATTTTGTCCTGCCGGGCTTAGTTGGATTTCGTTTTTCCAATTACTGCCGTAGTAGTATTGTAGGTCTTTAGCCAAACTGGGTTGTCGATTCAATTCGGGGAAGTATATTTTGCCTACTATAGGGTGGTTTTGTAGTTTTTCCATTTCCTCTTCCATTGCCCCGTAGACAAAGTATAAATTAGCTACCAGCTTGCGATAGGAATTTTTTTCAACAACCCCCTTAAGAAAGCATTTAATAAACCCCATATTCTCGGCCATAGTATGGGATTTCTTGGTCCCTTCCCTCAACATCGTGGCTAGATTCACGCTCATGGTTGTTTTATTTCCTCGTCCTGCTTAAATTTCGTTTATAAAACTTAACAAAACAGCGATAATTACTAATCCTTAACCATAAACCGAATCAGACCCGATTTATATTAAGATTTTTTAAGTTGCTGGAGGACAAAATCATGGACTAAATCGGCCTCAGCGGGGATGATTTCATGGCCGATGTCAAATTCATGGTATTGGACGGAAACTCCCACCCTTTCTAGATTCTCCTTGGCCACCCGGGCAGCGGAGATAGGCACGATGTTGTCGAGGGTGCCATGGCAGATTAGGACAGGGGGGAAGGGATGACGATCACTGGTAGGCTGGAAGTGGAGGTAACCGCTGAGACAGACAACGCCGGCTAGGGGCAACTGCAGGCCCACGTCCAAACTCATAGCTCCTCCCTGGGAGAATCCCCCTAAAAAAGTTTTGCTCAAGGGCACCCCGGTAGTATCTTCCAGGGACAACAGCCAGCGGTAAAGGGTTTGGGCACTTTCTTCTAATCCCTGATTGTCGTTTTCCAGGGCATACCAGGCCCTGCCGCTGGGCACATGGGGGTGGGGGAAGGGGGCATTGGGGAAGAGGAAAAGACAGGAGGGGAGATTGAGCATGGGGGTAAGGGCCATTAAGTCACGGTAATTGGCGCCCCAACCATGTAGCAAGACGAAAACCAACTCCGGCGGTTGTCCACTACTGGGCTGAGAGGAGAGGAATTCCAGTTCCATGTTATTCCTCAAATAGACTGCTCAAACGTTCCACCTCGGACTGGGTAGCATATACAGGGGTGCCAGAGAGAATCCCCGTCACATTGCGGAAGGGAGCCCCTATATGCATGCCCTTGTTGTCAATGGTAAATTCGCGGATATCCTTGTCGTGCATTGACCCGCGCATCTTTAGGACGGTTATGCCGCGACGCATTTCCCCATACATCTCCACGTAACGGAGGAGGATAATAGAGTCGGTGATGGTAGAGATGTGGGCTTCGGTGATGGAAGTGCCCCCTAGGAGGGTGGGGGTGGTAGCCGTAAACAGGCCGCCGATTTCTTTTTGTTTTATGAAAGAGGTCAAACCGATTATAAACTCCCGGAAGCCTTTGAGGGTAGAAACCCTTTCCAAAGCGGAGAGACTGTCCACTGCCACCCGGTTGGGTTTGAATTCCTCGATAATTTCCTTCATATTGATGAGGTGGTTTTCCAAGCCGGTTGCCTCGGGGTAACGACAAACCACCTTCAATTTGCCTTCTTTTTCCATTTGTTCAAAGTCTACTCCCCAACCGATGGCATTGCGGAAGAGTTGTTCCCTGCTTTCCTCGAAGGCAAAAATGAGACAACGTTCGTTGTTGCGCACCCCCCCGGCCATAAATTCTGTCACCATTAGGGTTTTGCCAGTGCCGGTTGCCCCTGACACCAGGATGATGGAGTCGCGGAAGAAGCCCCCACCGCACATCCGATCCAATTCCTTGTTGCCCGAGGTGATGCGGATATTGGAGGATCTTTGTTCTAATTCTATGGCCGACAGAGGTATAATAACAATCCCCTTGCCCTTAACGATGGTGAAGGGATATTCTCCCTTTTGGTGGTCTGTCCCTCTATACTTCAGTATTTCAATCGTCCGACGACGTTTCTCATCACTGAGTACGTTGCGGAGGATAACCACATTGTCGGCTACAAATTCCTCCACGCCGTAACGGCTGATTTCCCCGTATTCTTCGGTTCTTTCAGCAGTCATTACGGCAGTGACGCCCAACTCCCTCAAAGCAGAGGCCAGACGGAATAAGTCACTCCGCACCTGGGCACTGTCGTTGAGGTGGGTAAAAATGGCACCCAAGGAGTCAAGGGAGATTCGTTTAGCAGAATGTTTGCGGATAGCATACTCAATACGGGCAATTAGGGCCCCCAGGTCATATTTACCGCTCACCATGGGAGCCTCTCCCGGTTGGGGAGAAGCATCCACAAAAGCCCATTGGCCTTTCTCTTCCCATTCTCTGATGTTCCAGCCAAACCCCTTCATGTTGCTGCGGATGGCCTTGGGGGATTCTTCAAAGGTGACAAAAACTCCATTTTCTCCCCTTTTAATACCCTCTACTAAGAACTGACAAGCAAAAACCGTCTTAGCACTGCCAGCTGTACCTGAAACGAGTGTAGCGCGGCCTTTTGGCAGTCCACCCTCTGCCAGAAAATCAAATCCCGGTATTCCTGTTTCTAGTTTCTCAATGGCGTCTATATCGCGTTCTGCTTCTGGACTCATTCACCTTCTCTGTGTGTCTCGTTAATAGTAAATCATAATATATTATTTATTCACTTTCCCTGGTTAAAATGCAAGTGTTAACAAAGGTTGCGAGAAGGCAAAAGCACATTTTCCCCGTAAAAGGGGGTAGGGGAAAAATAAAATTATTGTAAAATTGAAAAGGGCTCCCTGCTATCTTACCAAGATATGACTCAGACTATACCTAAACCAGTTCATTTTAAAGTGCGCCCCGCCATTGCCCAACTACAACCGGAACTAGTACAATGGCGTCGCTATCTGCACCAGTATCCCGAGTTAGGATTTAGGGAGGTGGGTACTGCCAGGTTTATAAGTGAGAAACTTTCTAGTTGGGGGATAAGGCATCAAACAGGGATTGCTACCACCGGCATAGTTGCCCTCGTTGAGAGTACACCCCCCCCAGAAACAGATAAGGTGTTAGCCATTCGTGCCGACATGGATGCCCTCCCTCTGGAGGAAGAGAATATGGTGTGCTACCGCTCTAAGCACAGGGGTATTATGCACGCCTGTGGTCATGACGGCCATACGGCCATAGCCCTAGGAATAGCCCGTTATTTAGCCGAAAACCGGGACCAGTGGAGTGGAAGGGTAAAAATAATTTTTCAGCCGGCAGAAGAGGGACCAGGGGGCGCTAAACCCATGATTGAAGAGGGGGTGCTATCAAATCCACCTGTTTCTGCCATTATCGGTCTACACCTGTGGAATAACCTACCAGTGGGCACCATTGGCGTGAGGGAAGGGGCGTTGATGGCGGCGGTGGAATGCTTTGACTGTACCATTTTCGGCAGAGGTGGCCATGGGGCGATGCCAGAACAAACCATTGATGCAGTGGTGGTAGGAGCCCAGATAGTCAATGCCCTGCAGACAATTGTGGCCAGAAATGTCTCTCCCTTGGACAGCGTGGTGGTGACGGCAGGGGAGTTTCATGCCGGCAGTGCCCGTAATATTATTGCTGATACTGCTACCATAAGAGGTACTGTTCGTTATTTCAACCCCCAAATGGAAGGGTTTGTGCGGAGAAGGATTGAGGAAGTGGTAGCAGGGGTATGTCACAGTCAGGGGGCAAAATATAAGTTGGACTACTGGCAATTGTACCCCCCTGTTATCAACCATCCGGAAATTACCCGGTTGGTGAAGGAAGTGGCAGAGGCGGTGGTGGAGACGCCATTGGGGATTGTGCCAGAATGTCAAACCATGGGAGGGGAAGACATGTCCTTTTTCTTACAACAAGTACCAGGTTGTTATTTCTTCTTGGGTGCGGCTAATCCCAAGAAAGGTTTGAATTATCCCCACCACCATCCCCGGTTTGACTTTGACGAGACGGTGTTATCGGTGGGGGTGGAAATCTTCGCCCGTTGTGTGGAAAAATTCTTCTCTTGAATTGGAACTGGCAAAGGGGTTATATTAGACGGCAACCTTCCCCTACAAGTAGGAGACATCAGTAACAAGATAGTAACAAATGGGTAGTATATTCGGCAAGTTATTTACCATTTCCACCTTTGGCGAGTCTCATGGAGGGGGGATTGGTGTGGTAATCGATGGTTGTCCTCCCCGCATTGAAATCTCTGCGGAGGAAATCCAGTTTGAGTTGAACAGACGGAAACCAGGACAAAGCAAGATTACTACTCCCCGCCAGGAAGAAGACTTGTGTGAAATCCTCTCCGGAGTATTTGAGGGGAAAACCCTGGGCACTCCTATTGCCATTCTAGTACGCAACAGGGACATCCGCCCCCAAGACTATGAGGAAATGGCCGTAAAATATCGCCCTTCCCATGCAGATGCCACTTATGAAGCCAAATACGGGATTCGCAACTGGCAAGGGGGAGGACGTGCTTCCGCTAGGGAAACCATTGGGAGAGTGGCTGCCGGGGCCATTGCCAAAAAAATTCTCCGTCAGCTGGCTGGGGGGGAAATAGTAGCCTATGTGAAAAGCATCAAACACATCACCGCCCATGTGAATCCTGACACCGTCACCCTTGAACAGGTGGAAAGCAATATAGTCAGATGCCCAGACAGTGAAGCCGCCGAGAAGATGGTTCAACTTATCGATGAGATTCGTAGACAGAAGGACTCCCTAGGAGGCGTAGTAGAGTGCGTAGTACGCAATGTTCCAAAAGGTTTAGGAGAACCAGTATTCGACAAGTTGGAAGCAGACTTGGCCAAGGCGATTATGTCATTGCCAGCGACTAAGGGATTTGAAATTGGCTCAGGTTTTGCAGGTACTTTGATGACAGGCAGTGAACACAACGACGAGTTTTATGTGGATGAGGGGGGAAATATCCGCACCCGCACTAACAATTCAGGGGGGATTCAGGGAGGCATCAGCAATGGGGAGAATATCATACTGCGGGCGGCCTTCAAACCTACTGCTACCATAGGAAAGGAACAAAAAACCGTCACAACAGAAGGACAGGAGACTGTGTTAGCCGCCAAGGGGAGACATGACCCCTGTGTACTACCGAGAGCAGTCCCCATGGTAGAGGCCATGGTGGCACTGGTATTGTGCGATCACCTTCTCCGTCATCAGGCTCAATGTAATTGGCTGTAACATAAAGCTTTACAGGGGCTTAAAGTCAAATAGCCCCCACAGTTGTCTGTTATCCCTCTAGTTTCTCATTGAGGATTTGGTTGGTGAGTTTTGGATCGGCCCTGCCACCAGTGGCTTTCATGATTTGACCCACAAAGAAGCCTTGTAGTTTCTTCTTGCCAGCCTTGTATTGTGCCACCTTGTCGGCATTTTCTGCCAATACCCTGTCAATAATGGCACTCAACTCCTCTGGGTTGGAGATAGTCACCATGCCCCGACTTTCCACCAGTTGTTTGGGAGAGCCTCCTTTTTCCAACAATTCTGGCAGTATTTCCTTAGCAATCTTGCCACTGATAGTCCCCTCCTCAATCAGGCTAATTAATTCCGCCAACATGGGGGGTTTGAGAGGAAGGTCGTTAATGGTTAAATTGGGTTGGCTGTTGAGATAGGCGGCAATGTCTTGAGTTACCCAGTTGGCCGCACTTTTTGGGTTGGCGCCTGCTGCCACCACTGCCTCAAAGTATAGGGCAACATCTTTGTCGTCGGTTAGTACTCTGGCGTCGTAGATAGACAACCCCAATTCCTCTTGATAGCGCGCCCGTTTTTCCGCCGGCAATTCTGGCAAGGTCCTGGCCAATTCCTCTAACAGGCTATCATTGACTATAATCGGAGGTAAGTCTGGTTCGGGGAAATAACGGTAGTCACTGGATTCCTCTTTACTCCTCATGCTGATGGTACGTTGACTGCCCTCTTCCCATAGTCTAGTTTCTTGAATAATCTCCTGTCCCCTTTCCAGTGCCTCTATTTGTCTTTGGATTTCATAGTCAATGGCCTTTTGGATGGCACTAAAGGAGTTCATGTTTTTGATTTCCACCTTCACCCCGAACTCTTTTTGTCCCACCGGGCGCACAGATATGTTAACATCACAACGGAGGGAGCCTTCTTGCATGTTGCCATCACTAATGCCCAAATAACGCACCAAACGACGTAATTCCTGGGCATATTCTGCCGCTTCTAAACCACTGCGTAAGTCTGGTGCCGAGACTATTTCTAGCAGGGGCACTCCTGCTCTGTTAAAATCTACTAGAGAATGGGTAGATCCTGCCAGTCTATCACTGCCAGCATGGACTAATTTACCGGCATCCTCCTCCATGTGAAGTCTCGTAATTCTTATTGTCTTTTTGTATACCTCTTTGGTTTTCGGGTCAAAGACTTCAATTTCTAGTTGTCCATCTCGAACAATAGGTAAGTCATATTGGGATATTTGGTAATTTTTGGGCAAATCTGGGTAAAAATACTGTTTGCGGTCGAACTTGCTGTATCTGGCGATTTTCCCCTTCAATGCCAAACCCATTTTAATGGCTGCATTCAATACTTCCTGATTTAAAACTGGCAATACTCCCGGATGCCCAAGACAAACCGGACACACATTTGTATTAGGGGGGCTGTTAAAATCTGTAGAACAATTACAGAAGATTTTACTCCTGGTATTCAGCTGACAGTGAGTCTCCAAGCCGATAATTGCCTCATACTTAGTTTTCACCGCTGTAGTCATATACGGACTAGATATATACCCTTATGCATATTCTCTCTGGTTTATTCTAACCTGGATGAGTCAATTACAGCCCCTTTTACAATGGTTCCCACTGTTTTAAGACACTGTCTGTCTCCTATAAACATTTTTATAAATTTCTTTCCAAATCCTAGATGTTGGAATCTCCTTTTTCTGGCTCACAAGCCATACAGATAGCCCTTAAGTTGCTACATTTAAACACGAGATGGGGATAACGGGCTTTGTTTATTTTATGAGCTAGGGTTACACATTGGGGATAGTAGTATTATTCTCCTTGTTTAATCTCAGATGATTTGTCCTCTCCATTGTAGTATTTAAGGCTGGACAGTCTATAAACCGTGATTTTTCCAGAAAAGGAACAGGGTTTGCCCGCCTAATTTTTGTGTAATTTTGATGGGCTTATTCACCTATTTTATATATTTTTTATTAGAGTTTATCTTTGATTTATATTACCCACTTTTCCTTCCGCTTTGCAGCACTTATTTTGTCAAAATAAGTCTAAATTTGCTGTTTTTCATTGGGATGATTATGATTGTTTTTCGGTTTCACTTACTTGGAATTCAGGGGGTTTTGTATCTCCCGGGTTTTCCCCCATCCTCTCCATTTCTTAATTTCATCCAGGGTAATTTTTACCATTAATGCCCGGGACATAATTAGTGGTTCAATTGTCTTGGCTAAGTCTTCTTTTTCTAAGCATGTATCTAAAATAGCCGATAATTTATTGGACATTCCACTATTATTTCCTCCCAAAACAAGTGTTGGATTTAATTGTCTAAAATTGAGGGGGTTTGTGTCCCGCGATTGTTTATAAATAATGCCTTCCACTCTCCTTATATCCCTTAGAGTTTACTATTCCTTTTTCCATCATTTGTCCTGTTGTTAATCTGAGTATTTGTTTTTATATAATTCTTCCTCAATTTCACCCATTATTCCCGGCCTTCTCGATGAAATATTTTATAGTGTCGTAAATTTCATTTCTGAAATGGTCATCATCCCCGGGCAAATTCTGTTTGTTTTTGGATTTTGCCTCCTAATTTTTCAATAGTATCTCTCAGCACATTTACTCCCTTATTCATTATAGTTATCCCTGTGAACCAAATTCTTTTCCAGCAGTGTCATTATCCTTACTTCTCCCCCTCTAAAGCAGAGGATATGCGGCATGTCAGTCAATAGGTTTCTGAATCTTTCCCATGTGCAACGTCACTTCTTGTTTTTCCTTTTTTGGCCTTATATTCTCCGCGCGAATGCAGTTAATTTCCTTGTTGCTTAGTCTAGGAGAATTTATCATTTGTTTTGACTATTGATTTTCGGCTGTTAGCCTCCCCTTTTCTCGCCGTAAACTATCTTTTATCCGAACCTACTTTTGATGCCCTTCCTGAAAACTGTCTCTGGTGGCAAAATGCAATTTTTTAAACGCCTGGTATACCTGCTAATATAACTCATGGTAAACGGGCGTATTATACCTTTTTATAATTCTATAAATGGTTATTTTTATAATAAAATATTGCTGATTATAGCTAGGGCATTGGCAAAAAAATACAAAGGAATTGCCAAGATGACAATATGGTCATTAACCGCTAGAACTTATTCTTGAGAAATACCTTCGTTAATTTAAATTTTATTTTCGGCCAATAACCAACATGAATTTATTATAAAAAAAACGATTACAGCGGGTTTAAATTCATTTTCAAGGGGGATAAATAGATCATTTTGAGAATATTAAGCGATGAGATTCTATAGCGTTTTTAAATATCAAAATGGCGGATGTTGTTGCCTAACGCCAGGATTTGACTGTAATAAATCTCAGAGTTGAAATTGAACCTATCTAAGCCGAGACAGTTTGATATTTGTCGGACTAGTTTTCTTCTGTATTCAGAAGGTTTACTATTGTGCGGCTGGCGACAAGTCATAATCGTTTTCTCTAATTCCCCTTATAAAAACATATCGGAAGGAAAGGGGAGATTAATACAATGCTGCCCTATTGGCAATTTTGTAAAGGAAATGAAACACGGCTCTTAATATTTCGTTAGAATCGGAATAAGTAACTGAACAAGGGAAAAGGGAGAAATGCTAGATTTAGACAACATCGGAATAAGTAGCCAGTCTGGTGTAGAGGAGCAGCTGAGGGATAAGATAGAATTTGACGAGGTGAAATTGGAGGGGGAAAAATTCCAGCATCGCCACATTGGCATTAGCCAGGAAGATGAGCGTAAGATGGTTCAACAAATGGGGTATGATAGTCTGGAGGAACTAATTGATAAGGCTATTCCCCCCTCTATTCGCCACAACAAACCCTTGAATCTGCCGGCGGCTAAGACGGAATTCGAGGCGTTACAATCCCTAAAAGCCATTGCCAGTCAGAATCGGGTGTATCGCTCTTACATCGGCATGGGTTATTATGATTGCATTACCCCTCCGGTAATCCAAAGAAACATTATAGAAAACCCTAACTGGTATACTGCCTATACTCCCTATCAACCAGAAATTTCCCAGGGAAGACTAGAGGCACTGTTAAACTTCCAAACCATGGTGGTGGATTTGACGGGGATGGAAATAGCTAACGCCTCCTTATTGGATGAAGGCACTGCCGCTGCCGAAGCTATGAATTTGTGTCGTCATGTGGCTAAGAATGAGTCGAATGTCTTTTTGGTGGACGAAAATTGCCATCCCCAGACTATAGAGGTGATAAAAACAAGGGCAAAATACCTGAATATCGAATTAGTAGTTGCCGATGTTTTTGGTTTTGACTTGGGAAAGAAACCCCCTTTTGCCTGTCTAGTACAATACCCCGGCAGTGATGGGACTATTGTGGACTATGGGGAGTTTGTGGAAAGGGTGCATGCTAAGGGGGGATTGGTGATTTTTGCCACAGACCTGCTTGCCCTGACTCTTTTAAAACCGCCAGGGGAATTAAATGCAGACGTTGTAGTGGGCAATAGTCAACGTTTTGGTGTACCATTAGGGTATGGTGGCCCCCATGCGGCTTTTTTTGCCACCAGGCAGGAGTACAAGAGACTATTACCAGGTAGACTAGTAGGGGTTTCTGTAGACGCCACGGGTAGGCCTGCATTAAGATTGGCATTACAAACCAGAGAGCAACACATTCGTAGGGATAGAGCAACCAGTAATATTTGTACTGCCCAGGTGTTGTTGGCGGTGGTGGCGGCTACCTATGCCATATATCATGGGGAAAAGGGTTTGAAGAGAATCGCCACTAGGGTACACAATTTAACTAGACTTTTGGCCCATCGTTTGCAGAAGTTGGGTTATTTGCTCAAATCTCATACCTTTTTCGACACCATCACCCTGTTAATAGAAAATCCCCAACTGATAGATGCTATTAGACAATCAGCAGAGAAAAGACAAATCAATTTCCGCTACTTGCCTCAGGGGGTAGGGATAAGCCTAGATGAGACCACCACTTTACAAGATGTTGACAGTATTGTAGAGATTTTTGCCGCCCATAAGGGTCAGAAAGGGGAAAAGATAACCCCCTTTGAGGAACTAGGTATTCCAGAAAGACTACAACGAACAAGCCGTTTTTTGACTGCCAGGGTATTCAACCAATATCACACGGAAACAGAGTTGTTACGTTATTTGCATCGTCTGGAGTCTCGGGATTTATCCTTGACTACATCTATGATACCTCTAGGCTCCTGCACGATGAAGTTGAATGCCACTTCAGAAATGTTACCGATTTCCTGGCCAGAGTTTAACCGGATTCACCCATTTGCACCTCTTTCTCAAACCCAAGGCTATCAGACACTATTTGCCCAACTGGAGTCCTGGTTAGCGGAAATTACAGGCTTTGCAGGGGTGTCCTTACAACCGAATGCGGGCTCACAGGGAGAATACGCAGGGTTACAGGTTATCCGTCAATACCACCACATTAGGGGCGAGGGGTATAGGGACGTTTGTCTTATACCAGAATCAGCCCATGGCACAAACCCCGCCTCGGCAGTAATGTGTGGCATGAGGGTGATAAACGTTGCCTGTGACAGGAAGGGGAATATAGATATAGAAGACTTAAAGCAGAAGGCAGAGAGGCATCAACAACAACTTGCGGCTTTAATGATTACCTTCCCTTCCACCCACGGTGTCTTTGAGGAGGGGATTAGGGAAATTTGTGACATAGTGCACCATTATGGGGGGCAAGTGTATCTAGATGGTGCTAACATGAATGCGCTAGTAGGACTGTGTCGTCCTGGAGATTTTGGGGCGGATGTGTGTCACCTCAACCTACACAAGACGTTTTGTATTCCCCATGGTGGTGGTGGCCCGGGGGTTGGTCCTATTTGTGTAGCATCTCATTTAGTGCCTTTTTTGCCAGCCACTGGCTTTGGAAGGGAGGGGGAAGAGAATTCTATTGGTTGGATAGCCTCTGCTCCGTGGGGGAGTGCTAGTATTTTGCCTATATCCTGGATGTATATTGCCATGATGGGGGCGGAAGGATTAACCCGTGCTACAAAAATAGCTATTCTCAATGCCAATTATATAGCCCACCGTCTTGCCCCCCATTATCCCATTCTTTACACCGGAAAGGAGGGATTAGTAGCACACGAGTGTATTATCGATTTGCGGCCTTTTAAGAAGACGGCAGACATAACCGTAGAGGATGTGGCCAAAAGGCTGATGGATTATGGTTTTCATGCCCCTACCATGTCTTGGCCCGTGGCGGGGACATTAATGATTGAGCCGACGGAGAGTGAGTCTTTAGCGGAATTAGACCGTTTTTGTGAAGCGATGATTAGTATCCGCCAAGAAATTGCCGCCATTGAGAGAGGGGAGATGGACAGAAAAGACAATCCTCTAAAGAATGCCCCTCATACTGCCGAGTCATTGGTGGGGGAATGGAATCATCCCTACAGTAGGGAGGTGGCTGTATATCCGGCGCCCCATCTGAAAGAGTATAAATTCTGGCCGCCCGTGGCCCGGATTGACAATGCCTACGGTGACAGAAACCTAGTCTGTAGCTGTCTTGGCTAGCAGAGGGTTTATAAACCCCCACGTAAAAAACCCCCCGGTTGGGGGGGCATTAATTATTTCATTTGTTAACGGAACATCACACTTACTGAACTTTCTTCGTGGATACGCCAAATGGTCTCTCCTAAAAGGTTAGCCACAGACAGAACTCTTAGTTGGGGGAAGTAACTATCTGCCGGGATGGGGATGGTGTTGGTGACGATTACTTCTTCAAATATGCCACTGGAAAGACGGGAGATGGCCGGGCCAGAAAATACAGCATGAGTAGCACAAGCGTAGATCTTATTAGCGCCCTCTTTCTTGAGGAGTCTAGCGCCCTCCAGGAGAGTGCCGGCGGTGTCAATCATGTCGTCCACCATAACAGCATTTTTCCCCTTGACGTCGCCAATGACATTCATCACTTCGGCAACGTTATGGGATTGACGACGTTTATCAATAATGGCCAAGGGGGCGTCATTAAGTTTTTTAGCAAAGGCCCTTGCCCTGGCAACTCCCCCCACATCCGGCGATACTACTACTAAGTCTTCAATGTTTTTGTGAAGCAGGTAGTCTAAAAGTACTGGAGAGCCATACACGTGATCTAGGGGAATGTCAAAATAGCCTTGAATTTGGGCTGAGTGTAAGTCCATTGCCAAGACTCTGTGGGCGCCGGCGGTGGTAATCAAATTAGCCACCAACTTGGCAGAAATGGCTTCTCTCCCTGCAGTTTTCCGATCAGCCCTGGCATAGCAATAGTAAGGAATTACTGCTGTAATTTGCCGTGCTGACGCCCGCCGACAAGCGTCAATCATTATCAGCAATTCCATTAGATGATCATTGACGGGATGACAACAGGGCTGGATCAGGTATACGTCACAACCTCGTATTGATTCTTGTATTTGGATATACAACTCACCATCTGCAAACCTTTTCCGGATCATTGGCCCTAGGTCCATCCCCAGATAACGGGCTACTTCTGTGGCCAAGGGCACGTTAGCCGAGCCGGAAAAAATACGCAGACGACTATCCGATACGTGTTGGGACAGTACCGGACTCACTGGTAAGGTGGCAGAGTGACTCACGGCAAATTCTCAACCTCTTTGTATTCTTTTTACTTCGCTCTTGTTACATTGGCTACTCTTAGCATAACATTTTAATCTACCCTATGAACTAGCTGTTTTTAATCTTTTTTTTATTTTTTCTTAATCTTTTGTATAGTTTTTATAATCAAGGGACTACAAGATGAAAAGTTTATTAATTGCGGGTACAGATACCGATGCGGGCAAAACCATAATCACCACTGCCCTGAGGTGTTATTACCAACAGTTTGAGCCCCACAGAGCTACAGGGATACTAAAACTGGTGCAAACGGGGGAGGTGGGGGATGAAGAGTTTTATAAACAGTTTTTTCCGGACGTGGTAGTACCTCTGCGTTATGCAGCACCCCTAGCCCCTCCCATTGCCGCCATGAGGGAGGGAAAGAGAGTAGATTTGTCAGTGGTGGAAAAAAGTTTTAGGGACTTACAGTCTCGTTATGAGCTATTATTGGTGGAGGGATTAGGAGGATTAGGGTCACCGGTGACGGAACAGTGGACAGTGGCGGATATAGCCTCCCGTTGGGGTTTAGATACTATTGTGGTGGTGCCGATAAAACTGGGTGCCATTGCCCACACCGTTGCCAATGTTGCTCTAGCTCGACAGTGTGGGGTATCATTAAGAGGCATTATCTTTAACAGTACCCGTCCCTGTCAACCCGAAGACATCCAAAACTGGACACCAAGACAGCTTATTGAATCCCTCACCAGTATTCCCGTGATAGGCTATTTCCCCTTTGTGGTGGACATCAAGCCTTCTCTGCTAGGAATGCTGGTGAGAGAACACCTGGACCTGAGTATAATTACTTAGATACCGGGTTTACAGACATTATAGTCCTCATGGGAAACCACTGCCTGGGGTGCGACAAAACTGCCATAATCCCTACAAATCAATCTGTAATTTCTGGTAACGGGGATACTGATAATAAGTCGGTTATGTCTTAGTCGTTTTCCCCTAAAGGTGGTGTAACAAGTGCCCTTTTCTATGGCATTGATGATTTGTATAGCCTTCGCCGCCACATTCTTTGGGAGGGTACTCAAGTCAATGCTATCCCTTCTAAGAGTCTCCCCCCTTGTATTCCTGTTCTCTTCCCTATCCCCATTGCCCTTTAT
>DVEF01000061.1 GCA_015295805.1 Geminocystis sp. M7585_C2015_104
GCAAGGGTATTGGTTGAATCAATAGTGCTTTACAAAACGTTAAACACGAGGGCTGTGGGAGACTGTATTTTAAGAATAGAGAAAGTAATTTAGAAAACACTTTGGCCTATGTTGGATAAAATTCTCTACGCCGATTCGGGCACTGGACACACCCAGGAAATGTTAAAAATGCTCTTAGAAATGCCAGCTTTTCAGCATAGTCAAATTAATATTCTTCATGTGGTACCAAATGTAGTCTCGGCGGAGGCCTTTGCGGAAAAATGGGAGGAGGGGGGGAGAATCATTGCCAATGTGATTAAAAATGTAGGCTTAGATCCCACAAAGGTAGTAACCATTCTGAAACAGGGAGATCCCAAAGACGTGGTATGTGAAACTGCAAAGGAAATCAACGCAGACTTGATTATAATGGGCTCCCGAGGCTTGAAACGTCTGGAGGCTATTCTGGAAAACTCTGTCAGCCAATATGTTTTCCAGTTGACCGACCGCCCTATGTTACTGGTGAAGGATGATGTATATGTGAAAAGAATCAGAAGGGTGATGGTGGCTTTGGACAAGTCAGAGGCGGCACAAATGGCTTTAGAGGTAACATTGTACATGTTAAAGGACTACCCCGAGGCAACCCTATATTTGGCCAGGGTAAATCCAGACATGGAGCCGGATGTACAATTGTCAGAGAAGGAAATGGAACAAAATCCAATCCTCGAGCCGGCATTCCAGAAAGCCAAGCGTCTGGGCATTCCCACCAAATGTGTTGTAAGAGGCGGAAGGCCAGCCAGGCAAATCTGTCAGATGGTGGACGATTATAACATCGACCTGTTGGTCTTGGGCTCACCAGACCGTCGTCCTTCTATTGCTAAATCCCTGGTAGACTTGGATCGTCTCCTGGGTAATTCCCTCTCTGACTATGTGCGTGTCCATGCCAACTGTCCAGTCATGTTAGTACGTAAATAGGGGCCGCCAACCAGTAATCTCCACAACCCAGTTTGTAGATGTTGAACCATTGTCTATAAACTGGGAACTATAAGTCCATATCTTATTATCCTATAGGAACGAATTTTATGGGTTTAGGCGAACGCATTAACAGACTCCTGGGCAAGACTAGATATGTAGTATCTCGTATCATGGTACATTTACAGGGACAAGAGGCGGCCCCCCTGTTGGGAGTGTTAAACCAAAATGCCCTCCGCGCCATTGAAGCAGAAGGGGATATGGAAGTGATGGGGGAATGTTTGGTGAATGTATGTGAGGCCCTGTTACAATATGAACCCTACTGGCATAGTGCCGCCAATGAGGGAGATGTCTTCTGGGAAGAAAGTCAAGCCGGGGATTACGTCACCGAATTATTTACTGACTCCGCCCAACGCTACCTGGCTAACCCCGAGTTAATCGAAGAGGTAGGGGAAAACACACCTCTGTCCCTCCCCGTTACCGAAAACATCGTGGTTATGATCACAGTAGGCTTTGAAGGCGAAGTGCCGGAAATTGAAACAGACTTGGCCCAAAGGGCCGCCCTTACCAATGGGCTCAAAGCCCTCATCAGTCTCCACTACAAACAACAATACCGGGCTATCGCCATTCACTATTCCCCTGCTAGACTAGGAGAGGTACTCACCTCTGAGCAAGTCTTACTCAATTTCCCTGAACTGATACCCTTATAAAACCATGTCTAAGAGAATTCTGGCCATTCTTATCTCCCTGTGTCTCTGCCTTTCTACTACTGCCTGCACTACCACCAGTAGCACTTCCACCGAGGGAACTAATACCAGTCTCATGGACAATACCAATTTCCCCAGAAATAACATCCCTGACGGCAGGTACGAAGTATTACAAGCATCCTTCGACGACCTGGATGGACAATACACCCTGATGTTGTTAAATACCCCCTCCGGCAGCAATTCAGTATATCGCACCAACAACCTCCGGATGGCTAGGCTAACTGACGAACAAATCAAAGAGGGGCAAAAAACCTATGTGGAAATCAGGGGAAATGAGGCCACCATGTATCTGACACCAGACTTCAAGATTGAATACATCCACAACGAGACCCAAACCACTACCAATCCAGAAACTGGCAAACAAGAAACCGTCATAGTCAGACAGCAATCCGGATTCTGGGCGCCCTTTGCCGGAGCCTTGGCCGGGGAAGTGCTGGGTAATCTATTATTTACCCCTCAGTACTACATACCGCCAGCCTATTCCCCCGGGGTGCCCCTCACAGGATTTGGGGGATATGGTAGCACCTATGACATGGCAGTGGAAAGATACCGCAGTCAGTACAATAGCATCCCCTTAGTGGAGAAAAACCGTCAAGTCTTCCGCACTGCCGGCACCATCAAAAACAGTCCGGGCTCTGGTATTACTCGCGTAAGACCAGATGGCACCAAGGCCACTGGTTCGGGATTTGGAGCCAGCAATCTGAAAACCAGTGGCAGCTCCAGCCGCCTCAGACAGCCCAGTAGCAGTAGCTTCGGCAGTAGCAGAAGTGGCGCCTACAGGGCCATCCCTCGTAGAAGTGGTGGTTTTGGTAGTCGTCGTCGTTAATTGCCGTTGTCAACTGCTGTGGGGAATACCCCCCGGGGGTTACTATGTCAACCTCCTATAGGGCTTTCCCCCTCAAATTAAATTTATATCCGAAACCCGGGCCGTGGCCTTCGACTAATTCCGCCGGGTGTCGGTCAATTTTTGTTATAAATCTTTACATGCTTGTTTAAAATTACATACTTGTTTAAAAGTTTTAACACGACGTAATAGCTACTCCCCCCCATGAGAATTCACATTGCCGAGGATAAGGCGGGTTTTTTGCAGTCTCTTGTACTAACTGGCGACAATCCCCAAGGGGTTTTTCTCACCTATGCGGATGCCGTTGTTTTTGCCGCCTCCCTGGGAATACTTTATCACCATCGAGTTGCTTTGACTAGGATTGCAAAAGAACCCTCCCCTATTAGTATAGAAATTTTTGTCTCCAGAGGTTATGGTTATCTGTTTTCCCTGTTAAAATTTAGCGGCGATTGTCACGATGGCCAGTATGATAATTTTAACAACGGGGGGGCGATGGGAGAGGATAATATACGCTTGTTTGAGGAATATGCCAACGGGGGGTTAGAAATCCTACAACAGAAACTAAAGGGGGCTATAGACTATACTGAAAGAATACTACTGATGATTTCCCGGGAAGGGAAATTTGATGTCCCTGCCCCGCCAACGGACTTCGATTTGCGATACTTTCTCTCCTAGTTTTGTGGGAATATCCCTATGCCATTATGAATCCTAGCCGCCGTTTCCGGGGAGCGGTCTATTATAGCTCCTCCTAAATACAATTGTGTTGAACTGCCTCCATCCAGGTTTAACGCCGACACTGCCCCCATTCTCCTCATTATCTCAGTCAATTCTAACAAATTAGGTCCTACCCCGCCAATCCGATTATGTACTGCTACTAACATAATCCGCCCTTGTTTGTCAACAGCTACCACACTACGAGAGGCTTTTTGATTAGCAAAGGCGGCGTTAAATTTCTCCATTTCTGGATTTAAGACAGCCCGATTATTTAATAGCAAAAGTGGCCCCGCCCCAACGATATAGGGATAGTTAATCAAGTTTTCTGGGATGGTGTTGGTTGTGATTGTTATCCTATCACCTATGGATATTTTATCCGCCATATTTTTGGCTTTTCTAAATACTAGTAGGTAGCCGTTTTCGGGGATATTAACTGTTATGTCTCCGGCATTATTGCTGATTATTTTGTCTTCCACCCTGTCGTTTCTTACCACCACCACTATTTCTCCGTTGCTGAGAGGAGTGTAGCTATTTCCCCAACGAGGAGTATAACGGGCCAATCCTGATTGGATATAACCGCTGTTGATGTAGTAATTAGTCAGTTTATCTCCCCTCCCTATGCTAATTGTTTCCACTAGTTGAAGCCTGGAAAATTTAACACCACCCCTTTTGTCCCAGGCAAATACACCTCTGTTTAAGATTGGGCTAGATAACCATTCATTCTCGTATTTAATCGCCCCCAAGGGAAGTTGGTTATTGCGATTGAAAAAGCCCCCGTTTATTCCTGCTATTATGCCCCAACTTTCTGCAAATCTTTTTAGGCTTTCCGTGCCAATTACTGTATTCTGATTAGGTAAAATCGGTGTTATTTTTAACTGGCTACTACGGGGGTTGATGGTAATATATGACACCAAAAAATAATCTGTGTTATTGTTAATGCCAACATATCTGCGACTGTAGAAAATGTCCCTATGCCAACTTATGTCCCGGGGGAAAATAGCGTCTTTTCTGATGTCCACTTGGAGGACATTGTTGCTGGAAGTGGTTACCCTTAAGTTATGAAATTCCGGTAGATTGACAGATATAATAGTATTGTTTTCTTGGACAGAAATGGTAAATAACCCTCCCTTTTGTTGACTGTTATTATTGGTTTCATTCCCCTCCTCTTCTTTTATGGTAGAAACAGAGTCATCGGGAGATGGCGGTGGAGATATTAATTTTGGACTGGGCTGACTATTGATGATAGTGATAATACCGACTCCCCTCCCTTGGGTTACCTGGAAAAGGGCAGGCTGACTCAATTGAATTACGATTCTTCTTCCCCAATTGTCTGCCGACTCATAAGCATCTTCAACTGTTGCTATTCCTGATTTTATTAGTAAGGTATTGTTAGCCTCTTCTAGGAAAATGGGGGAGTTTTTAAAGATGTTGGTGACGTCGATGTAGCGGAAAGGCGGAACAAATTTAACGGGGATATTACCACTGAAATTAAACCAACTAACTGACTGAGTTTGTGGATTAAAACTGCTGTTCAACTCTATCCCTAATAACGACTCTGCCGCCATGTCTGCTAAGCCAAAGTGTTTCCCACTTCCATCTTGCCAGACCATCCAAGGAAGATTAATTCTCCTGTCACCAATTATCACCTCTTTTCCTTGTATTACCGGCTGATAATTCTGGGCATAAACCGGAGGAGATAGAAATAGGTTAAATCCATTGAATCCAGTGAGGAAACCGGAGATACTCAAACCCGTAAGAAACCACAGCAAAAACCTAAATCTAAATAATTTTCTCGTCAGCATAATAACACAGGATAAGTTGGGGAATATTAAAAACACTACAATTTAAAAACAACAGAAAAGGGGGGGATATTGAAAATACAAACAAACCCCCGTCCTTTTTCAAGTTCAATACTTGGAATGAACAAAAAACACCTGTTAGAAATTATCCTTCATACCTCTTAAACGAGCAAAAACCCTCTCAGGTTCCTGCAAGCCTATGGTAGATTTTATGTTAGGGTCGTCCCAACGTAAGAAGGGATTGGTCAACTTTTCCAAACCAATAGTAGAGGGGATGGTGGGGAGATTTTTTTTCCTATCCTCTACCACCTGTTGGTATCTTTGTCGTAGAATCTCATTGTGCCGGTCTACAGTAAGGGCGAACTGAAGATTCTTGAGAGTGTACTCATGGGCACACCAAACCCTAGTAGAATCGGGGAGACTCCTCAGCTTGTTCAAAGATTGTACCATCTGTGCAGGAGTCCCCTCGAACAAACGGCCACAGCCTCCGGCAAAAAGAGTGTCACCACAGAATAATTCCCCCTCCTCCCCCTCGGTGGGAGGGAAGTAGTATGCAATATGCCCCTTCGTGTGACCCGGTAGATGGTAAACATAGGCTTTTCTACCCCCAAATTCCACCGTGTCTCCCTCTTGCAAGAACACATCCTGACGTGGTATTCTCCCCTTATCCTCCCTGCCACCATACACAGTAGCCTGGGGGAATCTGGCCAACAACTCCTGGTTTCCACCTACGTGATCCCAATGATGGTGAGTATTGAAAATGGCTATCAATTCTGCTCCTAGTTTGTCTATCTCTCTTAATACAGGCCTAGCTACAGAAGGGTCTACTACAGCTACCTGTTTACTATGACTGTCGTACAACAAGAAGACGTAATTGTCACTCAATACCGGGATGGTAAGAATTTCCATATAAAATATCCCAAAAATCGCTATGGCATTCTATGAGTCATTGTAGTGTGAGCTTAAAAAGAGATGGATTAATTAACTAATTCCGAGGGGTGAAAGACTATGGCTTGATGCCAGAAGACACTTTATGGTAGTATCTTTCCACCAGGATAATAGCAACAATGTCATCAATGGGGCGAGGGGGTATTCTTAAGCCGGGAGGGATAAGTCTGACTAATCCCCCAGGAGGATACATCTGCCAGTAGCGACTTCTAGCCTCCAAAGTTGTGTTTGTTTCATCCACTAATTCTAGGGGAATAGATAAACCTAACTCCTCTTTCAGCCGCTTTTGCCACTGTTTGGAAGTGGTTAGATTACCCATGACAATCCTTTCCAGGGGAAAGTGACGAGATAAGGCGGCAATGGTGGGAATCACCTCGTCACTGGAGACCACTTGGTGATACAATGGGACAGAATTGGCATCTAAGACAGCTAAGCCACACTTGTCTCTGCCAGGATCAAATCCTAAAACTGCCATGATATGATACCAAGATTATTTGGGCCTGTGTTAGAATTCCTATTTCCACTTACAACCTTCCCCCAACCCCTACTTAACTGAAATATGGGATAATAGTTGTATTCAGACGAAATAGAATGACAACTCCCCCATTGGTTTTGTTTGTCCTAAAATCTTAAACTAAGAGTAGCAAGAATATAGTACTAGTATAACAAGCCGCATGTTCCAGGAATTACTACACCCCTCCATTGAGTTTGGAATTGACACTTTCTTTCTAATCATCATCCTCGTTGCCTTGGAAGCCGTTTTGTCGGCGGATAATGCCATAGCCTTAGCCTCCATTGCCAAGGGTTTGCCGGAAGCCAAGCAGCAACGTTATGCCTTGAATATAGGACTTTTGATGGCCTATGTGTTGAGGATAACCCTAATTATAACTGCCGCCTGGGTAATCCAGTTTTGGCAGTTTGAACTGTTGGGGGGATTATATCTATTATGGCTAACATTTAGATATTTTTTTGGTCACCCTGCCGGAGGGGCGGAGGGGGAAGAAACCTCCAGTCTTGATTTTAAACATTTATGGCAGGCAGTACCTATTATAGCCTTTACCGATTTAGCCTTTTCCCTAGATAGCGTTACCACAGCCATTGCCGTTGCAGACGAGATATGGTTGATTATAGCAGGTGGGACTATTGGTGTGATTGCCCTTCGTTTCCTGGCAGGCTTGTTTATCCGTTGGATTCAAGAATTCACTCACCTGGAAGATGCCGGCTTTATTACCGTAGGGCTAGTGGGTTTTCGTCTTATACTAAAGGTAGCCTACCCCCTGTTGGTGCCGCCAGAATGGTTGATGATTACTATCATTACTATCATCTTCATTTGGGGTTTCTCCGAAAAAAGAGTGATAGAAACCCCCGACAAATAGCATGGCATGGTGAGTATAACCTAAGAAGGCAAAAAACGATCCAAGGCCCCCTTTAACTGTTTAATTCTTTCTTCTATATCCCCTTCTTTTGCTGCTTTGGTGATGCACTCACTCAAATGCTCGTCTAAAATTATTCTAGCAACCTTGTCCAATGCCCCACGCACAGCTGCTATTTGAATTAGGACTTCTGGACAGTCTCTCCCTTCTACAATCATAGCTTTAATGCCCCTTATATGTCCCTCAATACGAGAAAGACGGTTGAGCAACATTTTTTCCAACTCTTCACTGTGGATGTGTCGGTGATTATTTTTTCCCACCCCGACGGTGTCATGGTAAACATATTCCTCGTGTTGGTGGTTTATAGAATCTGTCATAGTATTACTTGTAACTGAGAAGTATACCAAACTCTTGAGTATTCTTAGGATTAGGGTAACATTAAGACACAAATGACCGACTGGTGTGGTAAACCTGTAGTAACCACTCCTCAAAACGTTTACCCCAAGCCTCCAGGGAATACTTTTCTTCTACAAGCCGACGACAATCATAACGGTTAATTTCCTCAAGACGTTTGATAGCTTCCACTAGGCCCTCAATGCTGTCAGGAGTCACTAGAAACCCAGTCTTGCCGTCTATTATTATCTCTGCCGGGCCTCCTCTAGCATAGCTGATTACAGGAACACCACAAGCCAAAGCCTCAATAACCACATTGCCAAAGGCTTCCACCCACCTGGGAGTCATCAACACCCCTAGACAATCTCGTAATTGGCTCTGTAGTTCTTTTGTACGCAAAAAACCCTTATATTCAAAGGGGGCGTTAGGAAATTGAGTTTGTACTTTTTGCCAGTATTCCCCATCTTGGATTTTACCAAAAATCAACAGGGGGATTTGAGCCTTTTCAGCGGCAGCTACTGCGTCTTCCAAGGCTTTTTCTGGGGCAATTCTGCCCAGCCATGCCAATTTTCTTTGGGGTGTGGGTTGAAACTGATACAAAGACAAGTCAATGCCACTTTCTAAACACTGGCACTTATCGCCGAAAGGGAAGGTATTTGCCTGGGATTTGGTGTAGGTGGCAAAATTTTTTGGGTATTTTGCCGCTATCTTCCCCATTATTTCATCTAGACCCTCAGAAAGGGAACACATGCTGATAAAATGGGCGATGGGTGTGGAGAAAAAAGGAGTTAGGTAGAAAGGCAACCAGTCGAAGGCAAAATTGACAATTACATCGTATTGTGACTCCAGCTGACGTGCCATCTCCCACATGTTGGCCAAAACAGAATTGGCGGGCATTATAATGGGGGTATCTCGACTTTGAGTTTGGGCTGGTGTATGTAGATTCCCATCCACTTCTATTATCTCCACATTGTCTAAATAAGAGTTTTTAGGCGCCACCACCTTTATCTTATAACCCCTAGCTGCCAATTCCCCACATAGATTATATATCGTTAACTCCACACCTCCTCCCAGTCCTGTCCCCAATGGGCCTACTGGTGTTGACATAATTAAAATTTTTTCCATAAGGCTTCTTTCTGTTATTTTTCCCCACCTATTTTAACTTTGTGTACCCTTATTATAAACTAGTAAATGTAATCTCCTCCTCCGGGATAAAAAATGATTAGGGCTATTTTAACCGACATTGAAGGCACTACCAGTTCCATCTCTTTTGTTCACGAGGTTTTATTCCCCTATGCCTATAATAAAATGGGAGATTTTCTAAGGGAAAATTGGAATGAGCCCCTTGTACAAAAGGCAGTTATACAAGTAGCGGAACTAGAAAATTTATCGGACTACAATCCCGAAGTTATAACCTCCATCCTACGAGCATGGATTAAAGAAGACAGAAAAATTACCCCCTTAAAAGACTTACAAGGAATGATTTGGGAGGAGGGATACAATAATGGGGATTTCCAATCCCATGTCTACCAAGACGCCTATGAAAAACTAACCCAATGGCATCAAGAAAATATCCCCCTATATGTTTACTCCTCAGGCTCAGTGCAAGCACAAAAATTGTTCTTCTCCCACACTACCTTCGGAGACTTGTTATACCTATTCTCCGGCTTCTTCGATACTAATATAGGCTCAAAGAAAGAAACAAAATCCTATCAAAGAATAGCTGAATCCCTCCAGATACCCCCACAGCAAATTATCTTCCTTTCTGACGTTTTAGCCGAAGTGGATAGTGCCTCTGCCGCCGGCATGCAAACTGTCTGGGTAATCCGCGATTCCTCCACCTTTTCCCAACATCAAAGTACTTCCTCACGCCACCAGGTTGTACCTGATTTCTATCACATTTCTCTTCCCCTTCCCTCCTGAGGCGCGGGGTTGAACCATCACCAAAAATTACAAAAAAAAAGACACTTGGATGGCACCAATTACTTTTTTTGATGAGCCAAAAATGTAAAATATTGCTCAACCAAGATGGCGGCAAAGTTTATTACTGTATCACCTCCGGAAATGAGAAGAAACTGTGGTTCAAAAACTCATCACCCATGAAAGATTTACAAGGTCAAATACTTAGGATTTTGGGTACTGATATTAAGCAGGCCGTCCATCAGAAGTATGGCAATCCCCCTTTCTCATAGTGGGTTTTTACAAAAAACAATAGGAAATCAGGATTAATTGAGAATTATTGAGGCCATTAATGGCTTTGATGAGATAAAACGGCTTGCCGGTGGGAGGGCAATTATTGACATAGCCTCTTTTATTTTCCAATTGTCACATGTTCACGGAAAAAAGACCATCAATTGGGGATGAAAATGATAATGAAACCCCTCGATAAAACATTTTATAACAAGATATTGCTTTCAGAAAAAATCCGGAGTAAAAATCATTCTCTGTGGGCAGGAAGGGGAAGAATATAGGGAGCTTTCAGTAATTTGAAGAGATAATGGGTTAGAATGCACGGAATCCACAACAGACAACAAATGTGGTGTTAATAGTCTGTGCTAGGAATTTACTGATAGGAAAGATGACAAGAAAATACCTGTTGGACAATAGAGATTAAGATAAACTCCGTACTTTTCACATCAAACAGGGGATTAACTTTGAAACGGGAAAATCCTACAAAGGCGGGGCGGGCATTACAGTCCCAACTCTTATCCGAGGCCCAGCTTTTTTCCTTGACAATTTTTTCCTTTTCTGTTACCGTGGGTATAAGACTAGAATGGGGGTTTTTTGTCAAAATTCAAAATCAGTATTGTCAAAAAGGCAAAAAGAAGAAAAACTGTTAGGAGATAGTGTTAAAGTATAAAGGGAGAGGGGATAAGGGTTAAGACGGTTATGGCAATGGGGGACCAGATTTACGTATGGCGGGATTTTCAAAATTTAGGGGGGGTATATCAGCATCATGGGATAGATGTGGGGGATGGGACAGTTATTCACTATCGTAAGCCTTCAGAGGTAATTGAAAGGACTTCCATAGAAACTTTTAGTAAGGGTAGACCTATTTATGTGAGGGAGTATCCGGAGGGGTTTTGTTTCTTGCCAGAAGTAGTGGTGAAAAGAGCATTTAGTCGTTTAGGGGAGAGAAAGTATAATCTACTGTTTAACAATTGTGAACACTTTGCCACCTGGTGTAAAACGGGAATTAGTGACAGTCGCCAGGTAAGAGAGTTTATACCTATTATCACTAAACTGGATACCTACAAACTTTTGGAGCCCATCAAACAAGCACTACAAGTGAGTGACCCATACACTGCCGATGACTTGGTAAATAAGGCCTTGGCCGATATTAAAACAGTTTGGGAACAAATACAACCCCAATTCAGCCAGGCGAAAAATGAAATTGAAAACTGGGAGAAAGTAGCCATTTTGGCCCTACAAAAGAATAGGGAAGACTTAGCCAGGGAGGCATTAAAACGGAAAAAAAACTGGGAAAAAAAGGCACAAGACTTAGAAAGGCAACTGAAACATTTGGCTATTATGACGGAGAATCTCTTGAAAAACCTAAAAACCAACCCCTGAATAAAGTAATCCCCGTGGTGTTTTTCTTTAACAATTGCCATTATAGCGGCGAAGGCACCCGGCAGGCTACAGACGGCAATTCCACACCCCGACGTCAGAACAGGGACAATACACCCATTCTGTTGACCATCCTATATCCATTTTCTCATTTTGTCAAGGGTTCTTTTCTTAAATTCAGACAAAAGTCCGGCTCCCTCATTAAAGCCAATTTTAGAAAACATACTAGGGGTTATAATTGCCTCCAAGTTACTTATCCTAACCCCTTTAAGCAACATAAACAACCCCGACAATTTACTATATAACCTACCCTTACTAAAATATCCCCCTTTTATACTCTTCCCATATTCTATCAAAATTCACTCTATCATCTTCTCTAATTTGTCTATATTCCCGTTAATAATCTTATCTATATTCATCAAACTATTGAAATAGCTAGGACTATGTTATATTCGCCCTCTTTTTTTATGTCTCCATAAAAGCTGCAAATCTACCATCCCGAGACTCCACCAGACTGCCTTTTACTACTATTTTGTAACAAACGCCCCTATATCCCCTGCTCACTGAGAAGTTTATATCCCCTACATTAACGTCCAAGATAGTAGGTTTATTTAATTTGGTTATAGATAGTCAAAAAATTGAAAGTAGCTCAACCTTGTATCCATGACTAAGATTTTATTGGCCATGAGACCTTTTCTTGTCCCTCTATAGATTTCATATGCTCTATTCCCAGAGCCGTTAAGTTTGTTGATATGGCTTTAAGAGTAGATATAAAAAGTAAAAGAAATAGCTTTAGATTCTTAGGCACAGGGGAGGGTTGGTCAATAAAACCCGTTAGTCTTCCCATCAGAAAGCTTGCCTACGTAAGACGTTTTTTTGGAGAAGGGTCTAAGTATTTCATTGGGTTCAACGACAATAAATTCAGAGGGTATATTTAAAATCTTTTTAGTTTAATATTGGTATTTTTTATTAATCATTAACTGGATTTTCTTTTGGGAAAAAGTTGGGCACCTCCTCGGCTATAAGCTTGATTTTTGATGGTATTATGATTAGCATTAAGATTTGAGATATTGGAATTATTCCGGATGTAATCTTTCATATCCTAATTTTCGTTAAATATTTTAATATAAAATATGGGGTAAACCCAGTTATTTTCTGAAATGAGAAAGGTTGGGAAAGGCCATTCCAAAATAATCCAAGGCTTATTTAAAATCTTTCCACTCATACTAACTCCATCTTAGTCAAAGGAAAAAACCTGAGTATATACTACAGTCATCTCTTTTCCCAGAAAAACTTCCGGCTTATACTTTCTACCATCATACTCTCTAAATTCCTCGGACTATTATTCACTATTCTATCTATCTTCATTAAAGTTTTTAAATCTTTGAGACCATCCCTTTCTACCCTTTATATTTTCTATCCTAAATAGCTAGTACATCCTCTTCCCTTCTACCCCTGTGGTAAACACCTTCATATATAACTTTTTTCTCCTTGTAGGCAAACACTGCTATAATTTTGTTTTGAGAATCACCCGAGGTAAACTCACTGCAATTTATGGTGGTTTTCCGGTCATAAATAAACCGGTGTGAGACTTTGGATAAAATTAAACCGCAAAAAACCTCTCTCTTATCCACTAGATAAATTCAATAAACACAAAGTAACGCGTTTTTCGAGTCGGAGTTGAAGAAGAAGTACATGGGGAGGATTAGATTTTTTTTCTTACTATTCCTATTGGCCTACAAGCTGCATAAAAATGGGATTTATTTTGGAGGCTATGTGGGATAGTCTTGAAGAGGCATCCGGGGGGTAGTAGTTACCAATTCGGAGGTATTTTTGGAGATTTTAGAATATGAGTGGGTAATTACGATTTTGTGTTTGCCATTGATTTGCCTTCCCCTCCATTTCTAAATGACATGCCGTTTTTTATGTTTGTTACCTATCTTACTTGTACTGTTTCCAAAGTGCAGGTTAGTTTCCCCTTGGTATTGTCAATTGGCCTCAAAGTAAAGACATCAAGGAAAATAAGAGGCTTTTCAGTTTTATATCTTGTAGCTATAATTGGAGGGTTAAATCTATAATACGATGGGCCAAAGTGAGTTTAGAAGAGGGAGGAAGGGGGGTTTGAATACCGTTTTTAGCAATAAACACCGCCTCATTGGTATCTGTGGCAAAGCCAGCATTGTCTTTGTCGATAGGATTGGCAACGATGGCATCCAGTTTCTTCTGACTTAGTTTTTCCAAGGCAGGGGTGACAATATCCCCCGTCTGGGCGGCAAAACCAATCAGTTTCTGATGGGTCTGTTTTATACTAGCTAAATGGGCGACAATGTCTGTGACGTATTCCAATTCCAGCTGAAGGGGCAAGGATTTTTTACTCAGTTTGCTACTATAACATTGTTTTGGCTTTAAGTCTGCCACCGCCGCCGCCATGAAGACTATGTCAGCCTGGGGGAAATGAGTTAACATGGCCTTTTCCATCTGTTGGGCGGTGGTTACGGGTATAATCTGGATGGGGGGAAGGGATTTTAATAATTCTGGGAAGATATTGCCTGCCACCAGTGTTACATTGCCTCCCCGGTAGTAACAGGCAGATGCCAAAGCAATAGCCATTTTACCAGTGGCGGGATTGCCCAAAAAACGAACAGTATCAATGTACTCCCTAGTACCACCACCGCTGATTAAAATATTTTTACCAGTTAAGTCTCTTTTACCCCTGGTGTAGATAATAGACTCAATGGCCGTCATAATTTCGCTGGCTTCAGCCATTCTCCCCTGCCCATGACGGTCACAGGCCAACAATCCCGTGTTAACGTAGAGTGGATGATAACGGGGAATTGTTGCCAATTTTTTCCAATTTTCCTGCACAGATTGTTGCAACCACATGTCAGTATTCATGGCAGGGGCCACCACAACAGGGCAGGTGGAGGCCAAAACGGCGTTAGTAAGGAGATTGTCGGCAAAACCGTTAACCAGCTTGGCTAGAGTATTGGCGGTGAGGGGCGCAATGAGAAACAAGTCCGCCCATTCCCCCAGGAGGATGTGAAGGGGGCGTGGGTGACCTGCTTGCCAAAAGTCTTTGTCAGTATAAGCCTGGTGACGGGAAAGGGTGGCGAAGGTAAGAGGAGAAATGAACTGCCGCGCACTCTTGGTGAGAATAACCCTCACCTGTGCTTCCCTTTGAAAGAGTCGGGAGACAACCTCAGCCACTTTATAGGCGGCAATGCCCCCCCCTACTCCTACCAGGATGTGACGTTGGGAGAGGGTATCCCCTGCCGTCATGACTCGTCAGATACCTCTAAGTCGAGTAGATGCAAATAAGGCTCAACTAAATCCTGACGGTGGAAAGCTATTGCCCTCAATAAGTGCCAGTCTTTTAACCCCTCGAAGGGGCTATCATAGTCGTCATTTTCGAGTCTGGCGGCAATTTCTGCCACATCCTCCGGGGTAATTTTGGCAAAATCCTCCTCCCTCAATGAGACGACGCTCATAGCTTCCTCACCCTCCCGACTAGACTCCAATTCTATTCTAACCGAGAATGTCCTCCTCTAATCCCTCATCTTCTGCTAAATTTGACCCCATGGCAGCCTGGTGGGCCAGGTAATCACATCTTTCGTTTTCCGGATGACCAGCATGTCCCCTTACCCAGATATAATTGACGTGATGGGGTTTAGATACCCTTAATAACTCCTGCCACAGGTCCACATTTTTCGCCTTTTCGTGGGCACTACGCCGCCAGTTGTTTTTTTGCCATTTTTCCACCCACCCCTTCGTCATGGCATTGACTACATACTGGGAGTCGGTGTAAAGATTCACCCTGCAGGGGCGTTTTAATGCCTTTAACCCCTGGATAACCGCCATTATTTCCATCCTGTTGTTGGTGGTATAACGATACCCCCCATATATCTCCTTGCGATGACTTCCATATATGAGGATGGCAGCATAACCCCCTTTTCCGGGGTTATTCAAACAAGAACCGTCTGTATATATTTCTACTTGTGGTAAGTTTTCATTCATAATTTTGCTCCTCTCCCCTTAACAGATAGTAGTTAGAGGCTATGGCTAATGCCGCGCCCCCGAAAATATACAGAGGAAGTGGGGTAAAAAACTGTCTTAGCCACATCAGTAGTTGGCTTAGGGCAAACAACAGCAAAACGGTTACCAACCAGAATCTCATAAATCACACCTCCATGAAGGGTGGCAAAACTGGTATGATTATAAAAAAATGTGAATAAATATTAAGGATTGTTTTAATGTTGGGTCTATACCTGCTGGGAGCACTAGTATTAGTCCTACTGATAGGGATAATAATATACCTGGCCACCCCTCGTCGTTTTGAGTCTACGGAGACAGTGGCTAAGTCCTATGACCAGTGGACAGAAGATGGTATTTTAGAATTCTACTGGGGTGAGCATATTCATTTGGGGCACTATGGCAATCCTCCCCGCAGAAAGGACTTTATAAAGGCCAAGGAGGATTTTGTCCACGAGATGGTAAAATGGGGGGGGTTGGATAAGTTGCCCCCAGGGACTATGGTTTTGGATGTGGGTTGTGGCATCGGGGGCAGTTGTCGTATCCTTGCCAGAGACTATGGTTTTGATGTGACTGGGATTACCATTAGTCCAAAACAGGTGGAAAGGGCAAGACAGCTGACTCCTGAGGGCCTAAACGTTAAGTTTATGGTGGATAACGCCCTCTGCCTCTCCTTCCCCGACAATACCTTTGATGTAGTATGGTCTATTGAAGCAGGCCCACATATGCCCGACAAAGCTAAATATGCCCAGGAGATGATGAGGGTGTTAAAACCCGGTGGCATACTGGTAGTAGCCGACTGGAATCAAAGGGATGACCGTCAAAAGCCCCTCAACTTCTGGGAAAGGCTGATTATGCGTCAACTGTTAGACCAATGGTCTCATCCCTCTTTTTCTAGTATAGAGGGTTTTGCTGAAGCCATTGCCGCCACCGGCATGGTAGAGGGAGAAGTAGTCACCGCCGATTGGACGAAGGAAACTCTCCCCTCCTGGATGGAGTCTGTTTGGCAGGGAATTTATCGCCCAGAAGGCATTATCCGTTTTGGCTTAGTGGGGTTAATAAAGGCACTAAGAGAGGTGCCTACCATGATTCTCATGCGTATTGCCTTTGGTAGTGGTTTATGTCGTTTTGGCATGTTTCGCGCCGTCAAGAAGAAATCTCCCACCCCCACCATGACAGCCTCCTCTGCCGAAACTGTTAGTGTGTGATTACATCAAACCCATTCGCAGGGGCACACCGCCATAGGCCCCTTTCTACATCCCACTGCCCATGACGCCCTATTTCTCCACCCATAGCCCCTAAATTCCCTAAAAACATGTCTGAGATTACGATAATAGGCGCCGGTATCGCCGGGTTAACCTTGGCTCGTTGTTTAGAAATAAGGGGCATCGACTTTCAATTGTACGAACAAGCCGCCTCTTTTGAGGCCCTGGGTTATGGTTTGCAGATTAGCCCCAATGCTGTTAGGGTGTTGCAAGAGTTGAGCCTGGCTTCACAATTGGATACCATCTCCCACCGCTGTTACGAGTTTGAATTAAGGGATTTCCACAAGGATGCCCCACTTGCCCGTTGGCAGATAGATAGTGACACCCCCTACTACCACTGTAGGAGGGCTGATTTACACCGGCTTCTGTTTGACTCTTTGGAAGACAAAGGCCGTATCCATTTCTCTCATCCTCTGCAATCCTATGAGGAGAAGGGGGACTATTTGTTACTACGCTTCCCTGACAAAGAGATTACCACCAAGGCCCTCATAGGAGCAGATGGGGTGCACTCCTCTGTGAGAACTCGTCTATTTCCTAACTACAGGCCCGTGTACTCGGGTTACACGGCTTTTAGGGCGATTTTGCCGTTTCGGGATGAGTACGAACCTCTATGGGGCAAAGCCACGGTGTGGATGGGGGCTAATCATCATCTGGTAGCCTACCCAGCCGACAGGAAAAAAAAATGGTTAAACTTGGTACTGGTAACAAGAGAAAGACAGTGGCAGGAGGAAGGATGGAAGATTGTCGCCGATAGGGAGGAAATAAGGGTCATTTTTGCCAATAAACCCCCCTTCCTTCAACATATGTGCCAACAGTTGGACAAAAGCCCTGAAATATGTTATAAGTGGGGACTGTTTATTCACCCAGTATTGCCCTATTGGTCAAAGGGGAGAATAACTCTGGTGGGAGACGCTGCCCATCCCATGGTTCCCTTTCAGGCACAGGGGGCGGCTATGGCCATAGAATCCGCCTATATCCTCGCCCGTTGTCTAGCAGAAAGCCGGGATATTGAGTCAGCCTTCCTCCAATACCAGAAGCTACGAAAACCTAGGGCCACCAGGGTGCAAAAAACCTCTCGCCAAAATGCCTATATATTCCACGCTTCGGGATTGGGGGCGGTTGCTAGGAATCTGATTTTGACTGCCATCTGTGCTATCAACCCTCAATGGCTTAACTGGAAAACCGCCTGGATATATGATTACGATGTTACGGCCAGGGGGGCGTGTTGACGATACCATTCGATTGTCCTCTTTAAGCCTTCTCTTAAGTCTACCTGGGCGGTGAAACCAAAGGCCTGTTTTGCCCTAGTGGTGTCTAAACAACGACGGGGTTGCCCATTGGGTTTATCAGTCTCCCACACTATATCCCCCCTAAACCCCATCAACTCACAGATTAACGCCACTAAGTCTCTGATGCTAATCTCCTCCCCTGTGCCCAGGTTCACCGGTTCACTATTGTTGTAGTTTATAGTAGCTAAAACAATTCCCCGAGCAGCATCGGCGGCATACAAAAATTCCCGGGTAGGGGTGCCATCCCCCCATACGGAAATGCTATTTTCCCCCTTTTGCTGGGCAGTGTGGACTTTGCGAATAAGAGCCGGTATTACATGGGAAGTACGGAGATCAAAATTGTCCCCAGGGCCGTATAAATTAACAGGAAGAAGGTAAATGCCATTGAAGCCATACTGGGCACGATAGGCCTGTAGTTGCACCAGTAGGGCCTTTTTAGCTATACCATAGGGGGCATTGGTTTCTTCAGGATAGCCATTCCATAAGTCCTCCTCTTTAAAGGGGACAGGGGTATACTTAGGATAGGCACAAATGGTACCCACGCAGACAAATTTTTCCACCCCAGCCAGGTAGGAGGCATGGATTAACTGAGCCCCCATCATGAAGTTGTCATAGAATAATTCCGCTGGCTTCTCCCGATTCAAACCAATACCCCCCACATGGGCAGCCAGGTGGATTACAATGTCTTGGGAGGCTACTGCCTTCTGACAGTTTTCCCAATAACGCAAATCACAGTCGCGGCTACGGGGTACGGTAATATTATCGGGATTTGCCCCTGCTTTGACTAACTCCGCTATCACGTATTTTCCTAAAAAGCCCGCCCCACCGGTGACTAGTATTTTCTTGTTACTCAAATCCAACATATATATTTTCCCTTTTATAACACTAGTTGATAGTGTAGGATACCATCACCCCTAGGGCATGCCATGGAGGATGTTAGTACGATTCTGTACATGATCTTTCACCTTGTCACTGACTTTAATACCGACAGCCTCTAAATCTGCATCCACCATAAGACGCACCAATTCGGGGAAGGTAACGGTGGGTTGCCATCCCAATTTCTGTCTAGCTTTACTAGCATCCCCCACCAATATATCTACCTCAGTGGGGCGCAGATAACGAGGGTCGAATTCCACGTAATCCTCCCAGTTTAACCCCACATAGGAGAAGGCCAACTCTAGAAATTCCCTTACTGAATGGGTTTCCCCAGTGGCAATTACGTAATCATCTGGCTCATCTTGTTGTAACATCAACCACATAGCCTTCACATAGTCCTTGGCATATCCCCAGTCTCGTTTTGCATCCAAGTTTCCCAAGTACAACTTCTTCTGTTGCCCGGCCACTATTCTTGCCACTGCCCTTGTAATTTTCCTAGTTACAAACGTTTCCCCCCGACGAGGACTTTCATGGTTGAACAGAATACCATTGCAAGCAAAGAGGTTATAAGCTTCCCGATAGTTGACAGTCTGCCAGTGGGCATATACTTTGGCACAGGCGTAGGGGCTACGGGGATAGAAGGGGGTAGTTTCCTTCTGGGGGATTTCTTGTACTTTCCCAAACATTTCCGATGAACCGGCCTGATAGTATCGTACCTCAATGCCAGTACGCTGGCGATAGTCTCTAATAGCCTCTAGGAGTCGTAAAGTGCCCATAGCCACCGTGTCTACTGTGAATTCCGGGGCTTCAAAGCTTACCTTTACATGGGATTGCGCCCCAAGATTGTACACCTCGTCAGGCTTTACCTCTTCTAGTATCCTTCTGAGGGTAGTGCCGTCGGTTAAATCGCCGTAGTGTAGAAAAAAACGGGCATTTTCCTCGTGGGGATCCTGATATATATGGTCTATTCTGTCAGTATTAAAAGTGGAACATCTTCTGATAATACCATGCACTTCGTATCCCTTCTCCAACAATAGCTCACTTAGGTAAGAGCCATCTTGTCCAGTTACACCAGTAATCAGTGCTACCTTTCTCTTCGCCATAATACCAACCTACTCGGATACTATACTTGATTTGTGTTGTGGTTTAAACCAATAGAAGCTGATCTAATTATCCTATGCCATGGGGGAAGAAAAGAAACAGTTGAGGAAACAATTCCTGCAACAAAGAAGGAGTCTGTCAAAGTTACAGTGGCGGGAAAAAAGCCACCTGATTTGTGCCCATCTTAAAGAAACTCCCTTTTTTGCCCAAAGTAAGGTAATATTGGCCTATAGTAGTATAGCAGGAGAGCCGGACTTAAGCTCTCTTTGGCAGGAAGACGAGGGGAAACGTGTCTGGGGATTGCCTCGTTGTCAGGGGAAGGATTTAGTATGGCATCAGTGGCGGCCCAACACCCCCCTGTTACCAGGAAAGTATAACATTCCCGAGCCCCCGGCTGACTCTCCTGTTATTTTTCCCTTCCAGGTGGATTTGATTCTGGTGCCTGCGGTGGCTTGCGATCATCGTGGTTATCGTTTAGGATATGGTGGGGGTTATTATGACCGTCTGTTGAGCAACCAACAGTGGCAAAAACCGGTAAAAATAGGAATAGTGTTTGATTTTGCCTATGTAGAACAGTTAGTTACACACCAGTGGGACAAACCCCTAGACTATGTTTGTACAGAATCGGGACTAAAGCCAGGGAACAAACCCTTATAGTCAAATAGTCGTGAATAATGACAGAAAATGTATATCCTGGTAGCATGATAACCCCATGAAGCGCAATTATGGCCTATGACTAGATTGTGGACAAACAGATACAACCTCTTGGCGACAATAGCCCTTACAGCGACACTAATGGGTGGTATAACCCCTGGGGTGGAAGCACAAAGCAATCCGGGATTGACTATCTTCAGTGGTGTTGAGCAAAGGGATATACTAAACTATCACCTAGACTTTGGTGGTAGGGCGGGGGGTTGGGATCGTTATCGTTTACGCATTCCCGGTAAGAAACTAACCCAAGGGGTATCCAAATTCTTCGTTGTATACCCCGACTACTACAAGGGCGAGTTTGACCCCAAAGCCATTGAAGTAAGAGTCCAAAATGAACCCCTGCCATTAGAGGAGGTAATCTGGGATAAGGAAAGTCGCATTGTGGAAATAGTGCTAAAACAACCCCTGTTGGAAAGCCGTCAGGTGGAAATAGTCTTCTCCAATGTCAAAAACCCGGACGACGGTGGCACCTACTATTTCCAAGGCCAAATCCTCACCGCTGGACAAATCCCCCTGCGTTTGAGTGTGGGCACTTGGATTCTCAGCATTAACTGACCAGACAAATACACCCCCAAGGGTGAATTATAATCCCCCGGGGGCTATTGTTGATTACGGGGCCTTTTCTCTACTCCCACTCAATAGTTCCTGGTGGTTTTGACGTAATATCATAAACTACTCTATTAACCCCATGGACTTCATTGACAATGCGATTGGAGATGGCTTCCAGAAGTTCATAGGGAGGTTTTGCCCAGTCGGCGGTCATGCCATCCTCACTGGTAACCAAACGTACCACAACTGGGTAGGCATAGGTACGTCTATCCCCCATCACCCCGACAGTCTTGACGGGAAGCAACACGGCAAAGGCTTGCCAGAAGTCGTGGTACATGTTGCGTTTTCTAATCTCTTCTCGGACAATGTGGTCAGCTTCCCTGAGAATCTCTAGTTTTTCTTCGGTGACTTCCCCTAGAATCCTAATAGCTAGACCTGGGCCTGGGAAGGGGTGACGCCATACTATTTCCTCGGGCAGTCCGATACTTTTACCTACCTTACGCACTTCGTCCTTAAATAGCTTCCGTAGGGGCTCAACCAACTTAAAACGCAGATTTTCCGGCAATCCCCCTACATTGTGATGGCTTTTGATTTTCACTGCTATTCTTTCCCCAGTTTTAGGATCCACATTGGTGTTGGCCGACTCGATCACGTCCGGATAGAGGGTGCCCTGGGCCAGATAATCAAAGGGGCCTAGACGCGTAGACTCTTCCTCAAACACCTTAATAAACTCATGGCCGATGATGCGACGTTTTTCCTCTGGATCTGTAACACCTTTGAGTCTTGCCAGAAAACGGTCCCGGGCATTAACATATTCCACCTTGATGTGGAACTGTTTGTCGAATATTTCCATCAGCCTTTCCGGTTCCCCTTTCCGCATGAAGCCTTGGTCGATGAAAACACAGGTCAGCTGGTCACCAATGGCCTCATGGAGGAGAAAGGCAAGGGTTGAAGAGTCTACACCCCCCGACAAGGCCAATAATACCCTTTTGTTCCCCACCTGGGCTCTAATTTCCCTAATGGCCTCTTCCACAAAGGCCTTAGTGGTCCAAGTGGGCTGACAACCACATATGTGGTACACAAAATTACGGATTAAGGCTGTCCCATACTGGGTATGTACTACTTCTGGGTGAAACTGTACTCCAAATAATTTCCGGTCGTGGTCAGCAATGGCGGCGCAGGGGGTATTATCCGTGTGGGCGAGGATAGTAAAGCCGGGAGGCAATTGGGTACAAGAGTCTCCATGACTCATCCAGACGATAGATCCTTCTTCTACATTGGTGAGCAGGTCGGTAGGGTCGTCAATGTGGATAGCCGCCCTGCCATATTCTGCCCTTTCTGCCTTTTCCACCCTGCCCCCCAGCTGTTTTACCATTAGTTGCATGCCGTAGCATACCCCTAGTACAGGGATGCCGAGGTGCCAGATTCCCGGGTCACACAAGGGTGCGCCCTCGTCATACACCGAGTTAGGGCCTCCTGACAGGATGATGCCCTTCGGTTCCATCTCTTTCAATTCCTCGGCGCTGGTGCGGTAGGATATTATTTCCGAGTAAACTTCCGTTTCTCTAATGCGCCGGGCAATTAATTCTGAATACTGGGAACCGAAGTCCAGGATTACTATTTTCTGTCTTTTCAAATCGGTGTTACAATCAGGATGATTAACCGATTTTATCTCGGGTTTAGGGATGGTTTTCTCTACTGCTATAGTCACTGGCTTCCTCTCACTTACAGATGGGGTTTACTGACTAGTAGTTACAATTCGCTTAGGAAGAAAAGGGGGAGATTCTGTTATGATATGTCTCCTCATTGTACCACAATCCTCCCATTTTTGGGGGGAAAAAAGACAAAAATATCCGGCTAATAAAGACACCAAGAAAACCACTGTTAAACCTAATAGCAATTAGTTTCTCTATGGTCAATAGGATGAAAGATAACGACTGGGGATTGCTCCTAAAACTAGTCCCTTATGCTAAACAGAATTATGGGATTTTGCTCACTGCTTTATTGCTTTTAGTCCCCCTTTCCCTTGCTGGTGCCATCCAACCGCTACTAGTAGGACAGGCAATTTCCCTGTTGCGAGAGGAACCGACTTGGTGGTTTTTAAACCCTAATAACTTGTCCCAAAGCATTAATTTGCTAGCTTTTATTCTGTTGGCCACCATTATTATTCGCACAATTTTACTATCCTGGCAGGGATTTTTAGTTCAGAAACTAGGACAAGAAATCACCGCTTCTCTTCGTCAGGACTTGTTCAATCATGTCACCTCCCTGTCTTCTAGTTTCTTTCAGCAAACGCCCGTGGGAAAACTAGTAACCAGAATCACAAATGATGTAGAAGCCTTGGGGGATGTATTTGCCACTGGCGCCATTGGTATTTTGAGTGATATTTTCTCAATTATTGCCATTATTATCACTATCTTCGCCCTCCAGTGGCAATTGGCCTGTTTGCTGGTATTTCTACTAATCCCTGTCACCGGTTTAATTCTCTACTTTCAGAGAGAATACCGCAAGGCCAACTATGCCGCCAGGGAAGAATTGTCCCTCCTCAACTCCCTGTTGCAGGAGAATGTTGTAGGTATCAGCGTAGTACAAATGTTCAGGAGGGAGAAGTACAACAGTGAGCTCTTTCGACAGGTAAACCAGCGTTATCGCGAAGCTATTGACAAAACCATCTTCCACGATTCTGCTGTTTCTGCTACCCTGGAGTGGGTTTCCCTGGTGGCTATTGCCATAGTGTTGTGGTTGGGAGGCTACTTAATTCTAAAGGGTCAACTCAATTTCGGTGTCCTTTCCGCATTTATTCTCTACGCCCAACGCCTATTCGAGCCCCTTCGCCAGTTCGCTGAGAAATTTACTATGTTTCAATCAGGCTTCACTGCTATTGAAAGAGTTTCTGAACTAATGAGTGTTCCAATTGAGATACAGGATCGCCCGGCAAACAAAACTGTTGCGCCGAGGGTAGAGGGAAAAATTGGCGAAATACGGTTTGAAGATGTGTGGTTTGCCTACAAGCCCGGGGAATATGTCTTAAAGGGGCTCAATTTTACCATCAATCCCGGCGAGAAAGTGGCACTGGTAGGGCCTACTGGCGCCGGCAAGAGTTCTATTATTCGTCTATTATGTCGTTTGTATGAGCCCCAAAGGGGTAGAATTTTGGTAGATGGCATTGACATCAAAGACATCCCCCAAGCCGAACTGAGGCGTCACATAGGCGTGATTTTGCAGGAGAGTTTTATTTTTGCTGGTGATGTCAAACGCAATATCACCCTTGGGGAAGACTACACGGATGAGGAGGTGGTAGCCGCTGCCAAAGCCACTAATATCCATGACTTTATCATGCAACTGCCCCAGGGTTATGACACCCTGTTGAGGGAAAGAGGCGCCAACTTATCCGCCGGCCAAAAACAGCTGTTAGCCTTTGCCCGGGTGGCCATTCGCAATCCTAATATCCTAGTCTTGGATGAGGCCACTGCCAATTTAGACGTAGCTACGGAAGCTGTAACACAGGCCGCCTTAGAGCGTATTTTAGTCAACAAGACTGCCATTATTATTGCCCACCGTCTTGCCACTATTCGCAATGTAGACCGTATTTTCGTCCTCAAACAAGGTCAATTGGTAGAATCCGGGGGCCATGAAGAATTGTTGGCTCAAAATGGAGTATATGCCAGTCTTTATAAACTGCAAATGTTGACAATTCCTGCCTAATTTCTTTACGCTGCCCCTTAACAATTCTTAACAAAGCTCTCATGAAAATGCCCTCAGAAAAATGCAAATTCCGTGCTGGCGAGTACATTTTCCGGGAGGGGGATAAAGGCGATGTAGCCTACATCCTGGAGGAGGGGGTGGTGGAAATCATTGCTACCATCGACGGCACTCCTACCTTTTTAAATGTCCTCACCCCAGGTGACATTTTTGGAGAATTAGCACTAATAGATGATAGTCCTCGATCTGCCTCCGCTCTAGCCAAAACCGATGTTTTACTAACCGTTATTAGCAAAGCCCAAGTCAAGGCCAGAATTGAGCAGGCTCATCCCATTCTCCAACTGCTTTTGACAGTAATCATGAAACATTTCCGCTCAGAAACTGCCAAAATTAGAGGCAAAAAAGCGGAGGATTTTCCTTGCCAATTTTACCAAGAGAAACTACACAATTCCATCGAACTAATCCGCCTCGAGAGCGAATTGTATCAGGGTTTTAAAAACAATGAACTTTTGCTCTTTTATCAGCCCATTATCGAGCTAAAAACGCAGTTTCTCGCCGGCTTTGAAGTCTTACTACGTTGGCTATCCCCAAAAAGAGGTTATGTATCTCCAGAAGTTTTTGCACCCCTTGCCGAAGCGTCTCCACTAATTATCTCCATAGGGGAATGGGTTTTAGACGAATCGATTAAAACCTTGCAACACTTCCAAAAATATGTCAACAGAGATTTATTCCTGAGCATCAACGTGGCAGAAAAACAGATAAAATGCCGAGATTTTCTAGAGATAATAAGAGACAAAATTCTCTCGAATTTCAAAGATAAAATCCCCCTAAAACTAGAAATACTGGAAAGGAGTTTGTTTGAAGGGAGTGAGGCGATGTCTTTTATAGAATTCTGCAGAGAACACGCGATCCCTCTGGTGCTCGACGATTTTGGCACAGGATATGCTAATCTTTCCTACCTAAAAAAATTTCAATTTGACACAGTAAAAATAGACAAATGCTTCATTGAGAACCTAGAAAACAACAGGAAAGACCAAATTATATGTAAGACCTTAATAGAATTATCCCACGGCCTAGGAATGACCACAGTGGCCGAAGGGATTGAAAACCAAAAACAACTAGAAATCCTAAAGGGGCTGGGGTGCGACTACGGACAAGGATATTTCCTCTCCCCCCCTCTCCCCAGGGAAAAGGCTACAAAAATGTTACAAAAATATCATGTTTAACTCAAAAAAAAAACGCCCCCCTTGCGGAGAGCGTCTTTTCCCTCTATCTTAGCCGTTGATTACGGGAGCAGAAACAGGCTCTGCACTAGCCAAGTCCAAGGGGAAGTTGTGGGCGTTGCGCTCGTGCATTACCTCAATGCCGATGTTAGCACGGTTCAGCACATCAGCCCAAGTCCCGATGACACGGCCTTGGCTATCTAAGATAGACTGGTTGAAGTTGAACCCGTTGAGGTTGAATGCCATGGTGGAGACCCCCATAGCAGTGAACCAGATCCCCACTACTGGCCATGCACCCAGGAAGAAGTGCAGAGAGCGGCTGTTGTTGAAGGAGGCATATTGGAAGATCAGACGACCAAAATAGCCGTGAGCCGCTACTATATTGTAGGTTTCTTCTTCTTGGCCGAACTTGTAACCGTAGTTTTGAGACTCGGTTTCAGTGGTTTCCCTTACCAAGGAAGAAGTTACCAAGCTTCCGTGCATGGCGCAAAAGAGAGCACCGCCAAACACCCCGGCTACTCCCAGCATGTGGAAGGGGTGCATGAGGATGTTGTGCTCAGCCTGGAACACCAACATGAAGTTGAAGGTTCCAGAAATCCCCAGAGGCATCCCATCAGAGAAGGAGCCTTGCCCTATGGGGTAAATGAGGAATACGGCGGTAGCGGCAGATACGGGAGCAGAGTAGGCCACACAGATCCAGGGGCGCATCCCCAGACGGTAGGACAACTCCCATTGACGGCCCATGTAGCAGAACACGCCAATGAGGAAGTGGAATACGATCAACTGATAAGGCCCACCGTTGTACAGCCACTCATCCAGAGAAGCCGCTTCCCAGATGGGGTAGAAGTGCAGCCCTATAGCGTTGGAAGAGGGCACTACAGCTCCTGTGATGATGTTGTTCCCATATAACAGAGAACCAGATACGGGCTCACGAATCCCATCAATGTCCACTGGCGGAGCGGCGATGAAGGCAATGATGAAGCAGATGGTGGCAGTCAACAAGCAGGGGATCATTAGCACACCAAACCAACCGATGTATAGACGGTTGTTGGTGGAGGTGATCCACTGGCAGAACTGCTCCCACGCGGAGATCTGTTTCTGCTGCTGGACGGTTGTAGTCATGTTCTTATGATTGCTAACTATTCTCTTGTCTAGGTACCTTTCGGTAATTGCTTACCTTGTCTTATCATGTTAAGTTTTATTTCTATTTTTGTCAATGTTTTTAATTTTTGCAAATCTTATACAAGAAATAAGCGAAACTTATCTTTTAGAGGAGGGAGGGCCATAAATCCGAGCCAACTCCTGACGAATATCTAAGAATACATCACGACGGAGGTAGGGGTAGTCTCCCAACCAGATTTGCCTGCGGGGTATATATATTTCTGTAATCAAATCAATCTTCCAAAAGTCCGGGTCGTTGGTGAGGAGGATTGCTTCTACAGTGTCTCCTGGTTGTATAGCTTTGTATATCCTCTTGATGGGGGCTGCCACAGTGGTGCGCCAGCCATCTCTGTCACCCACTTCCACATTAAAGAGACGACGTCGGCTTTCCACGAGGACTAGTCTCCCCAGGCGATCGATAGCCGACTCTTCTTTGACTAATTCTTCGGTGATGTAGGTGTCTAAAACCTTGCCTCGCCAGAAGGCCAGATAACGGTAGCGACGGCTGCCACTGTTACGGACACTGGCCCAGTACACCGGACTCCAAAGCCAATACAGTCCGGCGACTATACGGAAGATGAGGGTGACATTATCCCCCGCCGCCCCAAAAGGCAATCCCAACAGCCAGAATAATATGACACCGATGAGGGAGATGAAGAGATTTTTGAGGAAAGTAGAGAAATCCCCCCAGTAGTAGGCATATTGGCTGCCCGTAGCCACGGCCGGTATCAGGTCATTAATTACTGCCTTTTTGAGGGGTATAAGCATAGACACCAACCAAAAGAGGGGATGGGCCTTTAGGCCCAGGGGGAAAAGTGAACTTTCAGAAACTAGAAATAAGAAGGAGCGGGCTCCGACTCCAAAGCGTCCATTATGGTTTTATTGTATATAATTCTGCCGGCCGTGGTGTACAGGTATTGAGAAATTACCTCTCCCTCGGGGGATACTCTGATTTTGCGTCCCGGATAGTACTTCCACACAGTCCCATCGGGGAGAGGTTCTTCTTTTTGCAGTTGGTCAGAATTCTCCCCGCAGTCTACCTCCCCGTCATAACGCACCCAGATATAGGCATGGAGGTCAATTATCCCCTGTTCATATGCTCGGAGGGCATCCTCCAGGCTGGCGAAATAGCGATCTTTCCCCTTAGTAGCCTTGGGGTTGTCGGCGGTGAGGTAGTAACACCCTAATACCATATCTTGGGAAGGGGTGATAATAGGCTTGCCGGTGGCGGGAGAGAGGATATTATGACAAGCCATCATCAACAGTCGCGCCTCCGCCTGAGCCTCGATGGAAAGGGGTACGTGGACAGCCATTTGGTCTCCATCGAAGTCGGCGTTAAAGGGTGGACATACTAGGGGGTGTAGCTGAATTGCCCTTCCCTCCACCAGCACCGGCTCAAAAGCCTGAATTCCCAGACGGTGAAGTGTTGGCGCCCGGTTGAGCAAGACTGGGTGGCCGGCGATAACTTCCTCCAATACCTTCCACACCACGGGATCGGATTTTTGTATTAGCTTTTTGGCCGCCTTGATGTTGCTGACAATACCAGAACGAATCAGACGGTGGATGACAAAGGGCTGGAACAATTCTATGGCCATCTCCCTTGGTAGTCCACACTGGTAGATTTTCAGTGTGGGTCCCACTACAATTACTGAACGGCCAGAGTAGTCCACCCGTTTACCCAACAGGTTTTGTCGGAAACGCCCTTGTTTACCCTCAATAATGTCAGACAGAGACTTGAGAGGACGGCTATTGCCACCCACTACAATTCTGCCCCGTCTCCCGTTGTCGATGAGAGCATCTACCGCCTCCTGTAGCATCCTTTTCTCGTTGCGGATAATGATTTCCGGGGCCATTATTTCCTGGAGACGGTACAAACGATTGTTACGGTTTATTACGCGACGGTATAGGTCATTCAAGTCCGAGGTAGCGAAACGGCCACCGTCCAACTGCACCATAGGGCGCAAGTCGGGAGGGATTACGGGGATTACCGTCAACACCATCCATTCCGGTTTAGCCCCCGTGGCAATAAAATTGTCAATGATGCGCAGGCGTTTGATTAGTTTAGCCCTTTTTTGCCCCCTAGCAGTGATAATCTCCTCCCGCAGTTTCTCTGCTTCCTCTTGTAAATTAATGTCCTGGAGAAGACGGAGAATGGCCTCCGCCCCTATACCAACCTCGACACCTTCTAATTGGGAGTCTTCCGCATAGATTTGCTCCTCTATTTCCATCCACTGGTCTTCTGTCAACAGTTGCCGGTATTCTAGATTGCTCGCATTCCCTGGATTTAGCACCACATGGGCGTTAAAATATACAATCTGTTCCACATCTCTCAGGGGCATGTCTAATAGAATACTGATGTAACTCGGTATCCCTTTCAGATACCACACATGGGTTACAGGGGCTGCCAATTTGATATAACCCATGCGGTGACGTCGTACTCTGGACTCAGTTACTTCCACCCCACATCTTTCGCAGACAATCCCCCTATGGCGTACTCTTTTGTATTTTCCACACCAACACTCCCAGTCTTTGGAGGGGCCAAAAATCCTTTCACAAAACAACCCATCCATCTCCGGTTTCAAGGTGCGGTAGTTGATGGTTTCCGGAGTGGTTACTTCCCCTACCACCATTCCGTTGGGGAGAGTCCTTTCCGCCCACTGTCGAATTCTCTCGGGGGAGGCAATGCCTATTTTTACGTAGTCAAACGGTCTCTCTTGTATATTGGTCATGGTGTCTTGTGTTGGTTGACTCCAAAGTGTAGCAAATCTGAACTTTTATGGTTATAATTTATCCAGATGGGTGGCTCCTTGTGCCCCAGTCCAGCAGAAGGAAAAAGAGGACCTATAAAGCCAGCCGTGGTGCACAGGGGCAATATAAATAGGGAATTGTCAGATCCCCCATTGTACCATAAAAAGGCCCCATTGTGGTATGGGGGTGTCGGCGCCCCTGCCTCACAGGCTTTCCAGCACCCATGAATTGTCCTCCTTCATGGTCAACAGGTAGTGGTGGTATTTTTTGAGACTTTCTCGGTGTCCAACACTCACAAAAGTGGTATTTAGGTGGTACAGATGTTGGTAAAGTAGACTCTCGTTACGGGGGTCCAGGGCACTGGTGGCTTCGTCCAGGATAACATATTCTGGGCGGTTGATGAGAATACGGGCAAAGGCAATCCTTTGTTGTTCCCCCAATGATAGCACCTCACTCCAATCCTTTTCCACGTCAAACCCCTCAAACCTCTCAGGCAAATCTCCTAGGTTAACCATTTTTAAAATTTCCTCTAATTCCCCCTCAGTGATATTCATTTCTACCCTCGGATAAATCAGTTGTTGTCTCAAGGTGCCAATAATCATATAGGGTTTTTGTGGCAAAAACAGTATTTTTTCCAAACTTGGCCTAATAATTCTTCCCTTTCCTGAATTCCACAAACCTGCTATTGCCCTCAGCAATGAGCTTTTACCACATCCACTGGCACCCATTATCAATAATCCCCTACCAGGTGGCAATTCGAAACTTAAATCTTCCACTAGGGTGTTGTGGTAATTAGGGGTTTGTAGAGTTAGATTTTGTAATGCTAATTTCCCATTTTCAACTATTTCAATAACTGGCCGGTGTGTCGTTAATTTCTGTTCTTTCCCCTCGTTTATAAACTGGTTTAAACCCCACAAACGCTCTATCCCAGCTACGAAATATGTCAAGGATTGGAAACGGCTCACTATAATATTCAAGGAGAAAAATACCCTAGCAAAGGCCCCTGTGGCTTCGCTGACTTTACCTACCTCTAGTTCCCCCGACAACACACTGGGGGCAACTACCATTGCTGGGATTATGTAAGGCAAAAATTCATAGGTGTTCACGAAAATACCTAGATATAATTCCTGCCACAAGATTAGCATATTAAAGTTTCTAAACAACTCTTTAAAAAGATTGGATAGATTACTTTTCTCCTGAGCTTCTCCCCTGTAAAAGGCAATAGACTCCGCATTTTCCCTCACCCTGACTAGGCCAAAACGGAAATTTGCCTCTTTTTGAAGTTGAGCATAATTTAGTTGTACTAGCTTTTTCCCAAATATGACTGTAGTAATTATTGTCCCGATTATGGCATAGCAGAATAGAAAAATTACCAGCTTAGGGGAAATAGACCACAAAACAGCACTAAAAGCAAACACCTGTAAAAGGGATTGAATTATCACTAGCAAAAACAGGAGAGAATCCTGAGTAAAACTGCGAACATCCTCGGCAATTCTCTGATCCGGATTGTCTATCTCTTTGTTATTTACCGTCAGTTTATAAAAGTTTCTCTTGCGAAAATAACCCTCCAAAAAGTAATGGGTCAACCATCTGCGCCAGTACAAACCCAATTTATTTTGAGTATAGGAAAAGCCAGCAAATAGGGGGACATAAATAACTAGAATTATCAAAAATCTTAACACCGTTCGCCAAAAGGCAGACTCGTTTTTTGCCGCCAAATTGGAAATCAATGCCCCTTGAGATTCATTTAATAATACACTTAGTTGGGTGTAAGCTATGAGAAGCAAGCCCAAAATGGCCAGAAGAGTAAAAGCGCCTCTTTTCTCATTGCCAGTCCAGTATAGTTTAGCGATAGACCAAAACTTGTTAAAAATGTTACGGTTAAAATAACCCATACAACGGCAAAGGACAAACAAAACATTCAATCAGAGTCAATAATAGCAAATGGGGGAAAGTAAAAAGAAAAAATGAAAATCGTCATGAAAAAAAATTGACCATGTTTGCTAATATGAATTGGTCATGAACTGCAGTAAAGGCAAGAGATATGTTCCTAAAAGACGTTGCAAAACACACCAGCAACACCGCCGAAGAAAGCAGGGTTGCAACTGTCGGCTATGTAACAATTCCCGAGCCAACAACCGTTTCCACCCCTGAGAGAAATGACAATAGAAGTAACAAGAGAAAAAACCGGATTCGCCACCAAACCCTAGGGCAAAAGCAAAAAAAATCCCAACGCTTTAGTGACTACCCCCTTTGGCTACAGGCTCTTATCATACTGGAACATGCTTCCTCTATTCTCTGTTATCCCACGGTAGCCATAGCCCTAGTCATCTATGGTATGACAGCATATGCCCCAAGACAGTGGACGAGTAAATATCAGGAATTACAAGAACTACAACGCCGGGAAAGACAAATTACAATGACGGAAGAATTACTAAAGGAAACAGTAGTAGAATCCGCGAAGGAGAAAGGCTCTGGCTTTATCAATCCCCAACTCACTCAGCCACCTCTTTTTCTCCCCAATTCTAATCCTACTGTAATTCAAAGTAAAAGGAAATCAACCCCCGCCGTCAAGGAGATTAAACCCATCTTTCCAGTGGCCTATTAGGGGGTAAGGATTGTGGGGGTTCATGATTACAGGCCCACACCTTACAATAATCAACTGTTACGGGGTAGATATGGCACTTGACACCAAGGGATTAGGTCTAGGGGTTAAGATGAATGTTTTTAAAGTGAAACCGGATTTGTGGTCTTTACAGAAACTTTCACCAAACAGTAAATCAGGGAGTACAACTAAATACCAATTTGCCCACATAAACTCTGACACTGGCTTTAGACTATTGCTAGTCTGGCTAATTTTGGTGGCGGGGGGATTAGGACTGGCATGGAGACTATGTCAACTTCAGATAATAAGGGGGGAAGAGTTGACAAGACAGGCAAGACAACAACAAAGTTATACCTTTCGCCCTTATGTCCCCCGTAGGAAAGTGGTAGACAATCGTGGCAATGTACTGGCCCTAGACAAACTGGTATACAAAGTATATGTCCACCCCATCATGTTAAAAGAAGATAAGGCATTGGTGGCGGAAAAACTGGCTGGTGTCCTCAACAGGGACAAAAATGAGCTCCTAAAACTGCTCCACAGTAGGAGTACTGGGGTAGTGTTGGCTCAAAGCGTCAGCGAGGAAGAGGGTTTAGCCATAAGACAGTTGGTTAGAGAGGGAATTGACCTGGAGAGACGCTATAGTCGTTTTTATCCCCAAGGAGAATTATTTGCCGATGTTATAGGTTATACCGACACCGAACACAAAGGGCAAGCGGGAATAGAACATAGTCTGGAAAGACATTTGGAAAGGGATTTGTCCAGGTTAGAACTAAAGGCAATGCTAACAGTGAAAAAAGACGGAACTGGAGCCATTATCCCCGCCACCCTGCCAGAAGGGATTGTAAAATTAGATGACCTACAACTGCAATTAACCCTGGACTCCCGCATCCAAAGAGCCGCCAGAGACGCCCTCAAGCAGCAGGTGAAAAAATTTAATGCCAAAAGAGGAGCCGTTATAGTAATGGATGTCCACACAGGGGAGATTATTAGTCTTGTCTGTGAGCCTACCTATGATCCCAACCGCTATTCCCTTTATGATTTTGCTCTTTATAAAAACTGGACGGTTACAGACAGTTATGAACCAGGTTCAACTTTTAAGCCTATTAATCTAGCCCTGGCCCTAGATGAAGGAGTTATAACCCCCACCTCCATGGTGCTAGACGCCCCCAGCATAATAGTGGACGGTTGGCCTATTTCCAATGCCTCAAAATCCGGCAAAGGCTGGGTCACTGTTACCAAAGCCTTGGAAGACTCCAGCAACACCGCCATGATTTACATCATGAGGAAAATCCCCAGACAAAGGTACTATCAGAGACTACAGGAGCTAGGCATCGACCGTCTCATGGGGACGGATTTGCCCTTTGAAGCTACAGGCTACCTCAAACCCAGGGAAATCTTCACCGCCAGAGAAATCGAACCCGCCGTTTCTGCCTTTGGACAGGGTTTCTCCCTAACACCTTTGAAACTAGTACAACTACACGCAGCGTTGGCCAACGGCGGCAAAATGGTGACACCCCATGTGGTAAAGGGTTTGGTTGACTCCCAGGGGGAAATCAAGTGGGCTAAAAAGTGGCCCACCAGACGGCTATTCAAGCCAGAATCGGCCCGGGCAGTAGTCAATATGATGCAGTCTGTAGTAGAAAACGGGACAGGTAAGACGGCGAAAATAGAAGGGTACTATATAGGCGGCAAAACGGGCACTGCTCAAAAACACGATGGCAAGGGGAGATACAAGGCAGATGGTAAGATAACTAGTTTCGTTGCCATTCTCCCCTCCACTAAGCCCCGGTTTGTGGTCTTGGCAGTAGTGGACGAACCCAAGGGGGGTAACACTTTTGGCTCTACCGTAGCAGCTCCTGTGGTAAAAGAGGTGATGACCGCCCTGATTCGCACCTATGGGATACCGCCAGATTACATCCCCAAAAAGGAGGATAAGGAAAAAAAGGGAAAAGGATAAATTTTTTTGTAACTTGTATGCATTTAAGTGATTACAGTGGGGGCATCCATGCCAGTGAATTTCTTGATTTGAGCAATTTCCTCGGCGATGGCGATCAAATCTTTTAGGGCCAGCTGGGTGTCCAGATGGTGTTTGTTGGCGTCCGGTTCGTAGCTTTCTAGATATACTCTGATAGTAGCCCCTTTGGTGCCTGTGCCAGAAAGACGGAAAATTATCCTTGAGCCATCGGTGAATACAATCCGTAGTCCCTGATTCTTGCTGACACTCCCGTCTACCGGGTCAGTATAACAGAAGTCATCCGCCAAGGCTACAGTGTACTTACCAAACTGTTTGCCGGGAAGACTAGAAAATTGACTACGGACGTATTCTAGCAGTTCAGAGGCTTTTGTGGAGTCAACTTCCTCATAGTCGTGACGGGAATAAAAATTACGTCCGTATTCCCGCCAGTGAGCCCTCACAATCTCTTCTACGGACTGACGACGTACTGCAATGATATTGAGCCAGAAGAGAATGGCCCACAAACCGTCTTTTTCCCTGATATGATTGGAACCAGTGCCAAAACTCTCCTCCCCACACAGGGTAACCCTGTCGGCATCCAGGAGATTGCCAAAGAATTTCCAACCAGTAGGAGTTTCATAGCAGTCAATGCCTAGTCTTTGAGCCACCCTGTCTACTGCACCACTGGTAGGCATCGAACGTGCTACACCCCTCAAACCATCTTTGTATCCGGGCACTAGGTGGGCATTGGCTGTTAGAATGGCTAGACTATCACTGGGGGTTACAAAGAATTTCCTTCCTAGAATCATGTTGCGATCGCCATCCCCGTCAGAAGCAGCCCCAAAGTCTGGTGCATCATCGGCAAACATTTTCGCCACCAGACTCTTAGCATATACTAAATTGGGGTCAGGATGTCCCCCCCCAAAATCCTCTAGTGGTTCACCATTGATTACTGTACCCGGTTTTGCCCCTAGTGTTTCCTCAAAGATTCTTTTGGCATAGGGTCCAGTAACCGCATGCATGGAGTCCATACACATGCTAAAATTGTCGCTGGTGAGCAGGTCTTTTATCCGGTCAAAGTCAAACAGAGACTCCATCAATTTCAGATAAGAGGCAACCGGCTCGATCACCTCCACATCCATAGTGCCCAGTTTGAATGAGCCTATCCTGTCTATGTTAATATCAGCGGCTTGTAGAATCTGATACCTTTGGATTTCTCGGCTACGGGCATAAATTGCCTCTGTAACCTTTTCCGGAGCCGGCCCACCATTGCTAACATTAAACTTAACACCAAAGTCTCCATTGGGGCCACCCGGATTGTGAGACGCTGATAAGATAATCCCACCGTAGGCCTTGTGTTCTCTAATGACGCACGACGTAGCGGGAGTAGACAAAATGCCACCACACCCCACTAACACTTTGCCGATGCCATTAGCCGCTGCCATTTTTAGGATGGTTTGTATGGCCTGGCGGTTATAATAACGACCATCTCCTCCTAAAACTAGGGTTTTCCCCTGAATATCCTGCTGACTGTCAAAAATGGACTGGATAAAATTCTCTAGGTAGTGGGGTTGTTGGAATACTGTAACGGGTTTTCTTAAACCAGAAGTGCCGGGTTTTTGATCTGGAAAGGGTTGTGTTAAAACTACTTGAATGCCCATGGTTAGGAATATAAGCATTTTAATCTGCCAATAATATACCAGCAAATCTACCCCTCCCCTTTCGTGGTAATGTTGCTTTTGTCGGCCTGGATTATGATCATAAGTAGTAGTTTGAGTTAAGCCAAGAAGTAAACATTATGGTTAATATTAGACGATGGTTGAAACTTATCCCTGCTACCATCTCCCCCATGGAGGATGAAGAGGCGGAGGATGACTCGCTATCCTCGGCTGATGGTGTTGCTGTAAAAGACAAGGATTTAGAGTTTTTGTTTTATCAGTTACTGGAAGGGGTAGCCAAGGGATGGGGAGAGGCAAAGGTGGAACAATTTTTCCAGCGACTACAGCCCAAAATCTCCGTGGAAAACTGGTTAGACTGGTTACAGCGTTATAGGTGGCAACTACTCGCCTCTCCCAACAGTCACATCCAAACCGCTGCCAGGATGATTGTCTTAGGGGAAATCACCGCCACTTTACCCTTTTTTAGGGCAGTAGGCGACTTGGCTTATGAGATTGGCAAGGAGTTACTCAATCGCAGTCAGAATTCTGCCACTGTGAATGCAACCAAACTACAAAACTACAACTCACCTCCCCAAAACCAGCAAAATACTCATTCTCCCCAGCAAAACAGCAAACAAAATCCCCCCCCTGCGGAAAAGCCAGTGCCCCTTGGCCAGTTTCTCTCCCTACTCCAGCAAGATGAGGAATTTGCCAGGGAGGTGGCCAAACAGTTAAAAATAGATTCCGCCGATCCCGGTATAATTCTTGATAGATTCTTAGAAAAACAAAACCAACAAGGCAAGTTTGACTCTCTACCGCCACAAGTGTCTCAAGAGTTAGTAGAATATCTCTTCAATCTCGGCTTGACAAGGGCACAGGAGGGAAATTTCGAAGAAGCCTTGGCCTATTGGGATCAGGCTTTAAGTCTTAATCCTAAACATGCACCATCATGGCACAATCGTGGTAGTGCCCTTGCCTATTTAAACCGTTTGCCGGAAGCCGTTGAAAGTTTTGACAAAGCCATCGCCCTCGACGTCAATGACCACATTTCCTGGTATGATCGTGGTAATGCTCTATTTAGGATAGGAAATTATCAAGAGGCCATCAACAGTTGGGAAAGGGTAATCGGCATTCAACCCAATCACTATGAGGCTTGGTATCATCGTGGCATCGCCCTAGAAAAGTTACACAGATATGACGAAGCATTGGACAGTTATCAAAAATGCCTAAAAATCCACCCCGATTTTTCCCCCGCCATCCGTCGCCTAGAAAAACTAGAAAGTAAGAAAAAGGAACACCTCACAGACTTGCCATAATACTCTCGTTTTGTCCGGCGGCTGATAGGGTTTTACCCTTCGTTTTTTTTCAATTTGGATGGGGGCCAACAGGGCATATCTTCCTAATTTTTGAACAAATCCTCAAGAATTTTGTCGAATTTACATGAGTGTTAGTCCTCCAATAGGCTTCCCCATTTGTTAGGATCGTTAAGGAAAAATAAAGTTAAAAAAAGGGGAAACATGGACGAGGAGGAAATTAGAAGACAAAAAGATAAATTCTTCTTCCCCAGAAGCCCATACCGGGGTGAGTTTACTCCAGAAGACTTAGTATTCAACGCCAACCTGCAGGAATTTGCCCAGAAGGTGAGCTATATTTGTAGCCTAGAGACCAATGGCAAAATCACAGCTCAAGAGGCATACCAACAAATAAAAACTCTCTGGCACACCCTAAAAACAAGTGTAAAAAATTTGGGTCTGGACCAGCCAAAATAGAATATAATTCCCCCTGATTTAGTAAGGTATGCCAGCTGACTTGGTTGGGAAATACTTATGTCTCGAGCCTCTTCCCTGCAGTATTATATCTTAGCCCGTCTTCTCCTTGCCCCCCTGATGTTGTGGACCATAGTCACTGTAGTTTTCATACTACTGAGAGTTACACCAGGGGATCCCACAGATGCAATACTGGGGGCGAGAGCGCCAGAAGCCGTAAAACAGGCCCTGCGGGAAAAATTGGGGTTAAATCAGCCCCTATGGCTACAGTATGTCAGCTACTTGCGCCAGATTCTTTCCTTTGATTTGGGCACTTCTCTTACTAGTCAAGGGGAAAGTGTTTGGCAAGTAATACAAAAACACTTCCCAGCAACGGTAGAATTGGCGGTGTTTGCCATGGTGGTAGCCGTTTCCATTGGAATGATAGTGGGTATTCTAGCGGCAGTTAATGCCAATACCATCTGGGATTTGGGGGGAAGGCTATTTGGTATTATCACTTATTCTCTGCCCCTATTCTGGGTGGGAATGTTACTGCAACTAGTATTCGCCGTGCAGTTAAAATGGTTGCCACTGGGTAGCCGTTATCCTGTGGGGATGGAAACACCTCCTAGTATTACAGGTTTGTATACCCTGGATAGTCTTTTAACTCTGAATTTAAACCAATTGGCCGTTTCCCTACATCATCTGATTTTACCCAGCTTCACCCTAGGACTTTTGTTGAGTGGTATTTTTGAAAGGATTATCCGGGTTAATCTTAAAAAAACCCTGCAGGCGGAATATGTAGAGGCGGCGAAGGCAAGGGGTATCCCAGAAAGAAAAATACTCTTTTCCCATGCCCTCAAAAATGCCCTAATACCTCTTATCACCGTGATGGGTTTAACCTTTGCTTCCCTGTTGGGTGGGGCGGTTTTAACGGAAGTCACCTTTTCTTGGCCAGGATTGGGTAATTGTCTTTATGAGGCCATTGCCTTAAGGGATTATCCTACAGTTCAGGGAATTTTAGTCTTTTTCGGCATCATTGTGGTTTGTGCCAGTATTTTGATTGATATTATCAACGCCCTGATCGACCCTCGTATTCGTTATTGAACCTCTAGATGTGGTCTACCACTATCATATTCGGCTTTTTGGACTTAACAGCCTCCTGTAGGGCCCTTTTTGCTGCCTCTAACAACACAGTGGCGGGTAATGCCTGGGATGGTATTCCCGTGCCAATGCCGCAACTAAGACTCAGATATTCACTTATTTCCGAGTAGTGGTGGGGTATTTGTAATTCTGCCATGGTATTATTAATTCTTTCTGCTACTGTAGTAGCGCCGTAGCTGTCCGTATTGGGGAGAAGTATGGCAAATTCACCTTCTTCAAGAGTACATACTAGATCCCCGGCTCTTTTTACTGTGGTTTTTATAGTTTTACCTACCAATTCTATACAATTAGAGACCATCTGTTCTTCATGATTTTCCCTATAAGCTGGGAAGTCATTTATTTGTGCCAAAATCAAAGAAATACTGGTATCCACAGAGTCTCCTAATGATGCCCTTTGTCTTGCACCTCTCAACCATTCCTGTTCCAGTATTCTTAGCAGACAATCTTTTTCCCCCAGCAGCTTATCCTCCCGTTTTTTGTTGAGACTTTCTAACTCCATTTTCGTCTTCTCTAATACCGTTTTCAGCCTTTGATAATGAGGTATTATTTTGGCTAGCTGATTGCTTTTTTCTTCGACTTCCTTACGCAATCTCTGTATCTCTAAGTGATGATTTATTTTACACAAAACTTCGCTGGGACTAAAGGGGGCGTTTATGTAGTCTGAACCTCCGGAGTTGAAAACATTTTCTATGTCTAATTCTCCTCCGGTGTTGATGATAATAACCGGCAAATTCTCACCGTTCTTTAGTATTTTTATTTTCTTGCATATCAGATAGGCATCCTTGTGGGGGATATGATTGCTTATAAGTACTAAATCCGGGCATTTTATGTTAATCAGGTCAAATAGTTCTAACTCGCTGTGGGCGACTGTTACTTTGTAATTTGCATTTTTCAGTAAGTTAGAAATAAAATTCCTCTCCTCCTCCCTACTGTCGAGTATAACCACCCTTGGCTTCATATGGACGCCCCCAGTTTTTTTTCTAATTGGTGTTTAAACGAATTGGTGTTTAAATGGTTTAGTTGGTGTTTGATTAGCACGGCTGTCATGTTTAAAGAGTTCCTGTTATAAAAAAACAGTTACAAAACTAAACAATCGTTAATGGAATTCCTGCCGGACAACCCGGGAAGCAATATGGGAAATAAGAGCAATCTTTACAGATATACTCCATTATAACAGTAATAGAAAATTAATCCTGTTGTTGTTATGAATGCCTAAAAAAAAGTAGCAGAAATTTTACAAAAGGGTGAACGGAGATTGCCTAAGGGAATGAACTTCAAGGATAATAGGGGAATATTGAGACGACTGGACTAGACAGAAATGAGTAAGGGCACACTGTTTGACAAGGTTTGGGACTTACATACAGTAGCTACACTGCCGTCTGGACAAACTCAACTGTTTATAGGATTGCATTTGATCCACGAAGTGACTAGTCCTCAGGCCTTTGCCATGCTGAGGGAACGTAACCTGAGAGTATTATACCCTGAGAGGACAGTAGCGACCGTGGATCACATAGTACCTACAGACAATCAAACGAGGCCCTTTGCTGACTATTTGGCAGAGGAAATGATAAGGGCCCTTGAAAGAAATACGGCAGAATATGGCATCAGATTCTATAATATAAACTCCAGCAATCAGGGGATTGTCCATGTAATTGCTCCCGAATTGGGGTTGACTCAGCCAGGCATGACCATTGCTTGTGGTGACTCCCACACCTCCACCCATGGGGCTTTCGGAACTATTGCCTTCGGCATTGGCACCTCTCAGGTGAGGGACGTTTTGGCCACACAAACCCTGTCGTTATCCAAACTTAAGGTGAGGAAAATTGAGGTAAATGGCGATTTATTGCCCGGTGTCTATGCCAAGGACGTAATTTTGCACATTATCCGCAAATTGGGTGTGAAGGGGGGTGTGGGTTATGCGTATGAGTACGCCGGCACCACCATAGAAAGAATGAATATGGAAGAAAGGATGACCATATGCAACATGTCCATTGAAGGAGGCGCCCGCTGTGGCTATGTGAATCCCGATCAGGTGACTTATGATTACCTCAAGGGTAGAGAATTTGCCCCAAAAGGTAACGACTGGGAGAAGGCAGTCCAGTGGTGGGATAGTATTCGCAGTGATGCAGATGCCCAGTACGACGATGTGGTTACATTCTCTGCCGACGACATAGAACCCACTGTAACATGGGGAATTACACCAGGACAGGCAATAGGCATCAGTGAGTGTGTGCCCCGTCTTGAGGATTTGACTGAAGACGAGCGGGCAATAGCAGAAGAAGCATTCAAATACATGAAATTGGAGCCAGGACAACCCATTAAAGGCCTACCAGTAGATGTTTGCTTTATTGGCAGTTGTACTAATGCCCGTATTACTGACCTACGGGAAGCGGCTAAGGTTGTTAAGGGGAGAAAAGTGGCCAGTGGTGTAAAGGCTTTTGTAGTGCCAGGATCCGAAAGGGTTAAAAAACAGGCAGAGGAGGAGGGCCTGGACAAGATTTTCCTAGAGGCTGGGTTTGAATGGCGGAATCCCGGCTGTTCCATGTGTTTGGCAATGAATCCCGATAAACTGGAAGGGAGCCAAATTAGCGCCTCCTCCTCCAACCGCAATTTCAAGGGGCGTCAGGGCTCAGCCACAGGACGTACCCTGTTAATGAGTCCTGCCATGGTAGCTGCCGCCGCCGTCACTGGCAGGGTGTCTGACGTGAGGGAATTACTCTAGTGGGGTATATTGTTGAGGAGGGATTTGATTTTGTCTACCACCTCCTCCACCGTCAGGTTGTCAGTGTTGATTTCAATGGCGTCTGCTGCTTTTTGGAGGGGGGCGATTTCCCTGGTACTATCTAAGTAGTCTCTTTGTTTTATTTCTGTAATTAATTGCTCTAAGTTTATATTTGTCTCCCCCTGGTTGTGTAATTCTAGCAGCCTTCTTTTTGCCCTGGCTTGGGGACTGGCCGTTAGGAATATCTTTAATTGTGCCTGGGGAAAAACATGGGTGCCAATGTCTCGCCCCTCGGCAACGATTCCCCCTTTTTTGCCATATTCCTGTTGCAGTTGTACCATTCTTTCCCTTACGGCTTTGAGGGCGGCTATTTTGGACACCAACCGGGTAACCTCTGGACTCCTAATGGCCTTGGTAACATCTCTCTGATTGACTTTTACAGTTATTGGGGTGTTTAAGTCATCACTGGGTATTAGTTCTATCTTTGCATTTTTGACCATTTCCGCAATGGCCTTTTCGTCTTCTGGAGAGATATTGTTTTCTATCACCAGCCAGGTGACAGCACGATACATTGCCCCGGTGTCCAAATACAGATAACCCAGTTGATGGGCTAGACGACGACTGACAGTGGACTTGCCGGCACCAGCGGGGCCATCCAGGGCGATAATGGGCTTAGTCACGGTTAGGATGACATTGTCTATCAATCTTGTTGTACCACAAAAAGCCGCCACTGCCACCAGGGCCGAGTCAGTAATGTAGGTGAGGGGTTGTAGAGTGTCGGGGTGGACTATCTCTGCATACTGCAATGTCAAACCACAGTCGGGGTTGGCAAAAGAAGAGTGGATAATCGCCAACAGGGGTTGACAGTTTCTCTCTCCCCGGTAAAAGGCCTCCTTCACCCTAGACAAACTACGATATATCAGAGTAGCTTTTTCCTTCTGAGCCGCCGTCAAATACTGATTACGGGAACTCAACGCTAGGCCTCCCTCCTCCCTCACGGTGGGACAGGTTTTAATCTGTATGGGGAAGTTTAAGTCCCGCACTAGTCGTTTTATTATGGCCACCTGTTGGGCGTCCTTTTGTCCAAAATAGGCTACATGGGGTTGTACTAGATGAAATAGTTTTGTTACAATAGTGGCCACCCCCTCGAAATGACCCGGCCTGTACTTACCACACAAAACAGAGGTCATGCTCTTTGGGGGCACTACTAAAGTCAAGTCCTCCCCTACGGTGTTCATCTCCTCCACCGAGGGGGCGAATAAAAGATGTACACCCAATTGCTCACATAACTCACAGTCCTTATCTAACTGGCGTGGATAACGAGCTAAGTCCTCATTAGGGCCAAACTGTAGCGGATTGACAAAGATACTGACTACCACAAAGTCCGTTTCCGCTAGTGCCCTTTTTATAAGGCTTGCGTGCCCCAAATGTAAAGCTCCCATGGTGGGCACAAAGCCCACAGTGGCCCTGTGAGGAATTTTCCCTCTTTCGCCTTTCAGCTCCTCGATAGTAGTTACAATTAACATCTAGCCCCACTATAGTCCTTTTCCTTATGCCCAATAAAAAACTTGTAAATGGAGAAGTTGTTACAATTACAAGAATTCCCTTTCCTATTGTCAAACTAATGCCCCCTCTTGTCAAACCAATCTCCCTTGTTTGTCACTGGTTGTTGATTTTGCTTTTAGCAACCCTACTGGTTTTACTCACCCCCCTGCCGGCAAATGCCCAAACCATAGTCAATTTTACCCATGCCGACCTGGAGGGAAAAGACTTCTCCCACCAAGACTTGACTGGGGCGGTTTTTGCCGCTGCCAACCTCCGTCATGCCTCTTTTGAGGGAAGTAACCTCACCAATTCTATTATGACCGAGGCAATCCTGTTGGGGGCAAATCTGAGGGGGGCCAATCTAACCGGTGCTTTGATTGACAGGGCTACCCTTGATTTTGCCGATTTGCGGAATGCTATCTTCACTGACGCCATCGCCACTCGCACCCGTTTTTATGATACCAACATCGAAGGCGCCGATTTCACTGGCGCCCTCGTGGATCGTTACCAGGTGGCCCTGATGTGCCAACGGGCTACGGGAGTCAACCCCATCACTGGCGTTGCCACTAGAGATAGCCTTGGCTGTCCCTGATATGTAAAACTGTGTAAAGAAATGTTAAAAAAGGTTAGAAGCCAGGCAAAATGGGACAACCAGCACAACAAAATGAGATAATTATTAGAACAGTGTGACAATTTGTTAAAGGATTTGCTAAAAATAAAGAAGGCGGGTTTAGGAAAATACAAGGAAAAGTATTGGCTTAAACCCGAGTTGTGTTATATTAAGAAAAGTTAATGGGCTATCAGGATTGCAACTGAAGCCCAGAAAACAAGAGTTGATAAACAAGGCAAAACACTATGACCATTGCCGTAGGTCGTGTAGCAGAAGAAAGAGGATGGTTTGACGTCCTCGACGACTGGCTAAAAAGAGACCGATTCATCTTCGTGGGGTGGTCTGGTCTTCTCTTCTTCCCCTGTGCCTATCTGGCAGTGGGAGGTTGGTTGACGGGGACTACATTTGTGACCTCATGGTATACACATGGTCTAGCAAGCTCCTACCTGGAAGGCTGTAACTTCTTGACGGCGGCTGTTTCCACTCCCGCTAACGCCTTTGGTCATTCTCTGCTGCTGTTGTGGGGTCCTGAAGCACAAGGGGACTTCACCCGTTGGTGCCAAATCGGCGGCCTGTGGACCTTCATCGCCTTCCACGGGGCCTTCGCGCTGATTGGCTTCATGCTGCGTCAGTTTGAGATTGCTCGCCTGGTGGGGGTTCGTCCCTACAACGCTATCGCTTTCTCTGCTCCCATCGCAGTATTCGTCAGCGTTTTCCTCATTTATCCCCTGGGTCAGTCTGGTTGGTTTTTCGCCCCTAGCTTTGGAGTAGCTGGAATTTTCCGCTTTATCCTCTTCTTCCAAGGCTTCCACAACTGGACTCTAAACCCCTTCCACATGATGGGGGTAGCTGGGGTGTTGGGTGGTGCGCTCCTGTGCGCTATCCACGGCGCTACAGTAGAAAATACCCTCTTCAAGGATGGGGATGAGGCAACCACCTTCCGCGCCTTCCAACCCACCCAGGCGGAAGAAACCTACTCCATGGTAACTGCTAACCGCTTCTGGTCTCAGATTTTTGGGATTGCCTTTTCTAACAAACGCTGGTTGCACTTCTTCATGCTGTTTGTGCCGGTAACCGGCCTGTGGATGAGTGCTATCGGCGTGGTAGGATTGGCCTTTAACCTGCGCGCCTATGACTTCGTATCCCAGGAGTTAAGGGCGGCAGAGGATCCCGAGTTTGAAACCTTCTACACCAAGAACATACTACTGAACGAAGGGTTGCGCGCCTGGATGGCAGCCCAAGATCAACCTCACGAAAAATTTGTATTCCCAGAGGAGGTATTGCCCCGTGGTAACGCTCTCTAATCCTACTATTGGTAGTGGACGTGACGTCGAGTCTACCGGGTTTGCCTGGTGGGCCGGTAATGCTCGCCTGATTGACTTGTCTGGCAAACTGTTGGGGGCCCACGTAGCCCACGCCGGACTGATAGTCTTCTGGGCCGGCGCCATGACTCTGTTCGAGGTGGCCCACTTCGTCCCAGAAAAACCCATGTACGAACAGGGACTGATTCTACTGCCCCACCTGGCTACCCTCGGTTGGGGTGTTGGCCCGGGTGGTGAAGTGGTAGACACCTACCCATACTTTGTAGTAGGCGTGCTACACCTTATTTCCTCCGCAGTGCTGGGCTTTGGCGGTTTGTACCACGCTCTCAGAGGACCCGAAAGACTAGAAGAATACTCCGGCTTCTTCGGCTATGACTGGAAGGACAAAAACCAAATGACCAATATCCTGGGTTACCACCTGATTGTCCTGGGTATTGGAGCCTTCTTGCTGGTGTTCAAGGCTGTATTCTTCGGCGGTGTGTATGACACCTGGGCCCCCGGCGGTGGCGATGTCCGTGTCATCACTAACCCCACCCTCAACCCAGCCGTGATCTTTGGCTATCTAGTCAAAGCCCCCTTCGGTGGTGAGGGTTGGATTATCAGTGTAAACAACATGGAAGACGTCATCGGCGGGCACATCTGGGTAGGTCTCCTCTGCATTGCCGGTGGGATCTGGCACATTTTAACTAAACCCTTCGGCTGGGCTCGTCGCGCCTTCATCTGGTCTGGGGAAGCCTATCTGTCCTACAGCTTAGGCGCCCTGTCTCTGATGGGGTTCGTGGCCGCCGTCATGGTTTGGTACAACAACACCGTATATCCCAGCGAGTTTTACGGTCCTACCGGCGCCGAGGCTTCTCAAGCTCAGGCTCTCACCTATCTAGTCCGTGACCAACGTTTGGGTGCCAACGTAGGCTCTGCCCAAGGCCCCACCGGGTTGGGTAAATACCTCATGCGTTCCCCCACCGGGGAGATCATCTTCGGCGGCGAGACCATGCGCTTCTGGGACTTCCGTGGCCCTTGGTTGGAGCCCCTGCGTGGTCCTAATGGTTTGGACTTGGATAAAATCAGAAATGACATTCAGCCCTGGCAAATCCGCCGCGCCGCTGAATACATGACTCACGCTCCCTTGGGTTCCATCAACTCTGTGGGTGGCGTTATTACAGACGTAAACTCCTTTAACTATGTATCTCCCCGTGCCTGGTTGGCCACTTCCCACTTCACCTTGGCCTTCTTCTTCCTGGTAGGGCACCTGTGGCATGCGGGCAGAGCCCGTGCTGCAGCCGCTGGGTTTGAAAAGGGCATTGACAGGGAAAACGAACCCGTATTGTCCATGCCTGACATAGACTAATTCCCTTTTTTCCCCCCTTGCCCCCCTCGAGGGGGTTTTTTTTTGCCCTTATAAATGGTTACAATTCCCGGTAAATAACAGAGTCAATCCCCCCATAATTTGGTTATAATTCCTGTTAGATAATAAAGCTAATTTTAGTAAACAAAGGGGGTTAATAAATATGGCTGGTCTGTTTGGTTTATTTGGGGGGGGGAAAAAAGAATCCAAACCTCAAGAGGCCTATTTTTTAAGTCCAGACGAAGCAAAAACACTGGGTAATATTGACTATATGCGCACCCCCAGAACTATCAAAAAAACCTTTCCTAAAACTGCCACCAGTCCGGGGGGTGAGGTAGTTTATAGGGTGTCTTCTCTGGATATGAAGCCTCTTAACGTAAATGAAAGCAATACTGCCAGGGAAACCTCCACCTCCACTACAAGCAGCTTTTCCTCCTCCTTCTCCTTCCCTGCCAGGGAGAGTAAAAATACCGATACTAATATGGATATGTTCAGGGAAATGGCCAAGAAAATTAAAAAACCCAAGGCCTAAATTTTACCCATGAAAATGTCTATTAACAACAAGAATGAATGCCCCCTTCTCGGGGGTATTTTCTAGGCAGTGTATCCCAGAACACAACTATCCTTAACCAAACTTATTCTTTCCGGCCCCCGGAAAAATCTAGAATTGGGGGTAGTGCCGAAATAGTGGGGTTATGTTTTCCATCAAGAAAGCCCTGGGGGGGACGACTGTCCTCCTAATGTTACTGGGTTTGGGCCTGGGCTGGCTATCCGCTTGTGCTAGTAGTATAGACAAATTCATATATATAGACGGTTCCAGCACAGTATACCCTATCACAGATGCCCTGGCAAAGCAATTCAAAAAACAGGAGTCGTCTGCCCGAATAAATGTGGCTTTCTCTGGCTCTTTGGCCGGTTTCAGAAAGTTTTGTAACAAGGAGACGGATATTAATAATTCTTCCGTCCCCATCCCCAAAGTGTATATGGAAGAATGTAAAAAAAATGGGGTGAAGTACATTGAGTTGCCAGTGGCTTTTGATGCCTTGACAGTGGTGATAAACAGGGAAAACAATTGGGCAGAAGCCATGAAGGTGGAGGAGTTGAAGAAAATATGGCAACCAGAGGCCCAGGGCAACATCATAAAATGGAATCAAGTGCGCCCCTTTTGGCCAGACAGAAGGCTTACTTTATTTGGGCCAGGGAGGGATTCAGGTACCTTTGAATTCTTTACTACTGCAATCGTAGGTCGCACCAATTCCAGTCGCAATGACTATGTCTACAGTGAAGATGACGAAGCTATAGCCAATGGCGTAATGCAAGATCCCAATGCCCTTGGTTATTTCGGCTATGCCTATTACAAGGAACACCAGGACAGATTAAAGGCAGTGGCCATTGACAGCGGCAACGGACCAGTATACCCCTCCGAGGAAACAGTAAAAAATAATACCTATCGCCCCCTCACCCGCCCTCTTTTCATCTATGTCAACGCCAAAACTATGGATGAGAACAACACCCTAAAACAGTTTGTAGAATTTTATCTTACAAAAGCGGCAACAGTAGCCCCCAAGATTGGTTATATACCTCTTCCCCTCCCAGCCTACCAATATGCCCTGATCAATGTGCGGCAAAGAAAAATTGGCACCGTCTTCAATGGCGAACCAGTTTTAAACGCCAGCATTGAAGGGTTACTCTCCAAAAGCTATGCTTCCCAGGGGAAAGACGGTTACGTTTACTAAAAATGACCCCTTCTAGCCCTGTTTTTCCTTGGCGGCATCGTCAGAAGAGTCCAGAGTGGTTTTACTAGTTGAAACCTCTTTACTCTCCTCCAACTGTGCCTTCATGGGGACAGTTTCTTCTGCCCTCTCCATCTCCTTTTGCAACTCCTCTTGGAATTGCCTGGAGGCTTCCTGCAGACTCTTTAGGGTTTTGCCTAAAGCTCTACCTATTTCCGGCAGTTTCTTCGGCCCAAATATAAGAAGTGCTACCACGAAAATTACAATCATTTCGGGTAGACCAATACCAAATATGTTCATAACTGTACAGTGTGTTAGGAGAAAACAAACTAGAGGAGGATGGGAAAACCCCGGCCGCTAGTTGGTGTCAACTATCAACCATTAACCATTTTCTCTTGTCCAGTTATTATTGCCCCAGGCTTCTCCAATCCACCTCAATGCCTTCCAAAAGAATAGAGGCGTTATAGATTTGCAAGATAATGAGCAGGAATATGAAAAACAGAAGCATAAATACTCCCATCAAGGGGGTTGTGCCCCACCCCGGCACAACCTTTCCATATTCAGAATTAAGGGGCTTTAGCAAGTCGCTTAACCAAGTACGTTGTCCCATATCCTAACCTTTATCTACAGTCGTTGTAATATTATAAAGGGTCTCTTGTTCTAGTTTCTCCCCTATTTAACCAGAAAGGCTTTTTATAAGACCGTTGGTTAAATACCGTTAGGTGATAGTATAACATATCCTAAGTCACATAATTACCCCTAAACCCCCTACTTTTATGCCCCCCTTGCTATAATGTAGTTGTCCCTAAGGCTAGCCAACAAAGAAATGGAACCCGCAACCATAATGGGCATAGTTATTGCCGCTATTTTGATCCTCCTTACCGCCCTCTCTATCTATACTGCCTTTGGCCCTCCGTCCGCCCAACTTAGTGATCCCTTTGAAGATCATGAAGACTAGTTTCCGCTCCTAGATGAAGGGCTGAGTTATTTTTGTACTTTTTTGTACCATAGTCTCAGCCCCCTTTCCACCTATTGGGATTCGGCCACCAAGGAGAGGGGATTGTAGGAGGGGGGACGATTCTCCGCTACCTCCAGATATGACTGACTTATCCTTTCATTCACCGCCACTGTGGTTGCATCGTAAAGACTAGTAACCACCTTGGGACACAGGCCAATCCCCACCACCAACACCAAGAAACATAGGGCAATGAAAATCTCCCGTGGTTTAGCATCTTCATAAACTGCTTGTTCGGGAAGTACACAACTATTACCGAAGCATACTGCCGGCTCGTTGTCCTGATGTGGCAGGTGTCTGTCCTCTCCAATGTGACACATGGGCACTTGATTGTTGCCGTAAAATAATTGTCTGAGCATGGATAGCAGGTAAATGGGTGTGATAATCAAACCAACTGCACTGAGAAGGGTGGCCACAGTGCGAAAATGAGAATCATATACATAACTGTTGCTAAAGCCCAAAAACACACTCAATTCACTCACAAAGCCACTCATCCCGGGCAAGGCGAGAGAAGCCATGGCACCAGCCGTGAAAAGCGCAAATACCCTCGGCATCACCTTGCCAATGTTGCCCATCTCATCCAAATACATGGTATGGGTGCGATCGTAGGTTACCCCGGCCAAGAAGAATAATAAGGCGGCAATTAAACCATGGGATAGCATTTGCAACATAGCCCCACTGATGCCCAATTCGGAAAAAGAGGCAATCCCAATCAATACAAAACCCATGTGGGAAACGGAAGAATAAGCTAGACGACGCTTCATGTTAGTCTGGCCAAAGGAAGCAAAGCCGCCATAGACAATGTTCACCACCCCCAAAACCACCAGCAGCGGGGCAAAATAAACATGGGCCTCTGGAAATAACCCCATGTTGAGGCGAATCAAACCATAACCCCCCATTTTCAACAACACCCCCGCCAAAATCATCGACACCGGCGAGGAAGCCTCTCCATGGGCATCTGGCAGCCAGGTGTGTAGGGGAAAAACCGCTAACTTGACACCAAAGGCAACCAATAAACCTCCATACAGCAGAATCTCCAAGGCAACAGGATAATCCTTCAAACCCAATTCTGTTATGTTAAAGGTTATCTTTTCCCCGGACAATGCCAAAGTTAAACCCGCAATCAGAATAAACACAGAAGCGGCAGCAGTGTAAAGGATAAACTTGGTGGCAGCGTAACGTCTTTTCTGTCCTCCCCATATAGACACCAACAAGTATACCGGCACCAACTCCAATTCCCACATTACAAACAACAATAGAATATCCTGGGCTACAAACACCCCAATCTGTGCCCCGTACAACACCAACATCAGGAAATAAAATAAGCGGGGCTTCCTGTCCACCTGCCACGCCGCCAAAATAGCAAGATTCGTCACAAAACCCGCTAACAATACTAGGGGCATGGAAATCCCATCTACCCCCACTGCCCAGCTCAATCCTATCTCCTCAATCCAACTATAACTCTCCTGCAACTGCCATCCCGAATTGGTCGGCTCGTAATACCTCCAAAACACATAAGACATCAACACAAAGTCCAGCAGCCCCACTCCTAAGGCATACCATCTCACACTCTTTCCCCCTTTATCAGGTATCAGGGGAATCAACAAACCTGCCAATATCGGCTCCACCACTATCGCCGTAAGCCATGGAAACTTTTCCGCCATCATATTCTACTTTTCCCCTATTTTTCACTTTCCTCCCCCCCATCCTACTATACTTTGTTAACTTTTGTTAAGAGGTAAATAGTAATTTATACTTATCGGCTCGGAAAGAAAAATAAATAAGCCATATAATGGGGCACAGGCAATGGTGGAAGATAAAGGGAACAATGAGGAATGTAGTGTATTTTTTGGGAGCAGGTCCCGGCGATCCAGAACTTATAACCCTAAAAGCCTATAAAATACTAAAAATGGCCGATGTAGTCCTCCTTGCCGACTCTTTAGTCCCTAACGAAATCCTACAATATTGCTCAGAAAGGGCGGAAATTATCCCCACCAGCCCTCTCACCCTTGAAGAGATTGTATCCTTGATAAAACAGAAACATCATCAGGGACTAAAAATAGCAAGGCTACACTCTGGCGACTTGTCCTTGTATAGCGCTGTTTATGAACAAATCACATTACTGACCAAAGAGGGAATCTTCTGTGAGTTAGTGCCTGGTATTAGTGCCTATCAAGCCGCTGCTGCCAAACTAGGGGTGGAATTGACTGTGCCCTACCTGGTGCAAACAGTTATCCTCACCCGAGTAGCTGGTACCTCCTCCCCCATGCCCCCCGGAGAAGAATTAGCCACCTTAGCCTCCCATAGAGCCAGTTTATGTCTACACCTAGCTGCCAAGCATGTCACCCAGTGTCAGCAGGAATTACTCCAACACTACCCCCCAGACACCCCAGTAGCCATTTGTCACCGTGTAGGCTGGCCAGATGAGAGGATAGTCATTGTACCCCTGACGGCTATGGCCCAAACCACAAAAGAATATGGGCTTACCCGCCATACCCTTTATATTGTCAGTCCCGCTTTACAACAACACGATAACATAAATGGCCATCGCTCCCATCTGTATCATCCCCAATACGGGCACAGGTTTAGAAGCAGTTAGGCAGGTGGGCCATTAGATAAACCCACCTTAGGCCCTGTCTACAACAACTCTTTTGCCCTTTTGGCCAAAGCCTCCCCTGTTAGACCATTATAGGCCATTAACTGAGCCGCAGTAGCAGTGGTTTCCCCCCGCTTCCACGCAAACACATCCCTCGGGAGCTTACTACGTAATAATACAGGCTCCAACATAGCACTGCCACCACCGGTAACCCCAATCAGCACATCCCCCCCAAATAACTCCTCAAACCCCTCATGGTCTAGGAAAAGGCCATCCGCCGCCATACTGCTTTCCCAAGCCACATCTGTAGGCCGATACAAACGACGAGGGCTAATCACCGACACTACCTTCACGCCAATTCCCTCACCTTCTAGAATTCTTGCCGCCGCCAACACTGGTTGCAAAATCATATCCCCCACCACTGCAAAAACCACCTTCCCCTTGCCTTCAGACTGGTGTATGATTACCCCGCCCCTATCCAAGGCTTCTCTGGTTTGCTGGAAGGTAGTCAATACCGGTAAGGCAGTCTTGCTAGCAGTGATAATAATCCCCTTATTCTTGGTGTTTAGAGCCCACTCATAACACACCTGAATACTATTAGCATCGCAGGGGAAAAGAGGAAACACATTCCCATTACGCATCATAGCTGCTAAGTAGTTTTCAATTTCAGGGCGTTGGTGGGTCCAACCGTTACGCCCCTGTTCCAAGGCCCCTGCAGTAAAAAGTGTTATGGTAGAAGGGGTTTCCCGCCTCAACTCCGCCATTGCCTGGGTTACAGTTTGCCAGATGGGCAGCCCGTTTACTGCAAAAGACTCGTAGGAACACCAGAGACTCCGACCCCCCAAAAGTGCTAAACTGGCTGCTAGACCCGCACAAGCATCTTCACTCAAGGGCTCATATACCTGTCCCTCTGGTTGTTGATAATAAGTCTCATCCACAGTGGGGTGGATGATTTTTAAACCCATGTTGACGTTGTTTATCCCCGAGGCGGCATTGCCGTCAGCATTAGTAATTACAAACTTAGGATCTTTTTTGCCTACATGGACTATAATCTCCCCCATGGCCGTGGTGGCCACCTTCTTTTCCCCAATGGCATATTCAGTGAGGGGTAATTCCCCTAATTCGGGCAAAGGATATACAAATTCTGTCACAGCCTTTTCCGCATTTGGCCCACCCCCCGCACGGACAAAATTAGTACGCACCAACTCCCATGCCTCTTCTGTTAAAGCCCTTTCCTTTAGGGCATTGGCTATATAGTCCTTATCTAGACTATCACCTGGGTAGAGATTATGAGATTTAGATCCCGTTTTGTGCACCCCTGCCCCCTTCAGTTGTTTAATGATTAATACGGTAAGATTACCACTCAAAGCACTCTTGGCCGCTTTATCAGTAGCAGTCAACACCGCCTGGGTGAATTCCAAACGCTTTTCCCAAGAAAACTTAGTGCTGTCTACATAGTCTCCCTCCTGAGAGGCATCATCAAACTCCTTCGCATCCACCAGGATGACCTCCTTAAACCCATGGGCGCGCCAGTAGGCCACCATTTCCTCATTAGTTTTGGTGGATACCATGCTATGGTGTTCCTGGGAGTAACCATTCCACACTAAAATGGGTAGGAAATTAGTAATGTGGGGATAAGCCGTGTTGAAGTGGGCAAAACTACTCATAACATACGGCTCACCCAACCCTCCATCCCCGATGGTAACCGGGAAGAGGACGTTAGGATGTAAGAAAGCGGCTGCCATAGCAAAATGTTGTCCCTGCCCCAGTGGCCCTGCCGGATTTAGCAAACCTGGTATTTGCCCCGATAAATGACCCAAAAGGCCATGCATTTCCCGAAAACGCTCGCTCAGCTCCTCTACTGTGTATATCCCCATTTTCTCCAGGGAGCGATCCAAGAACACCATACTATAAAAGCCAGGGGCATGGTGTCCTACCTCTGTGATAATATTCTTGTATCCCAACATAACTAGAGCCGCTATCCCCTCCGCAATACTAGCAAAGCCCCCCGGGTGCCCTGACTCCTTACTGGCAGTTATGTGCAAAGTAAGATAGCGGAGGGCGTCTGCCGCCAATAGGGTTTGATATACCGCTTTTTTGTCCGTTGGTGATTCAATAGCAGTCCGATTAAAACCTATAGCACTCTCTTTACCATATACATCAAAATAGGGCAGTTCTTCCTTAAAATACTGAATCCCCTTATAGAACTTCTCTTTACTCATTTCCTATTGCCTTTGCCTTCTCACCAGTGTATGTCTTCCCATTGTTACATTTTTCTGCCATATAGTCCAATAAATCCTCAACAGTGTTTCAATATGTATTTTTGTATAATTTATATCCCAGGGACCCAGCAATACCCACGTATTTTTAGTATACCCTCACTCGCCAACCTCCTACAACAGGTAAAAGGAGTGGCGCTGTAAACCAAACATTACTTAACCAAAGGAGATTAGGAGGAAGGAGAAAGAGGAGAAACAAGGAGAATAACCAAGGGAATAGTGATAAAACTGAGAAGAGTAGAAAGAATAATAGTGCGGGAAACAAGAATAGTATCGCCACCAAACTCCTCTACCATGACGGCAGTATTAACTGCAGTGGGCATGGCAGTTTGTATTACAAATACCTGTAGGTCTAGGCCTTTAAACCCTAGCCAAAGACCCACAAAATAGGCCAAGAAAGGGGCAAACAACAGTTTGACCACACTGGCCAAAAACTGGGTTAAATTGAATACAATAGCAGTACGACTCAGCTGAATACCGAGAATAATCAAAGCGATGGGAATAGAAGATATGCCCAACCACTCAATACTCTTGCCCAAATTAAAGGGAAGGGCAACATGAGTTATTTGAAGTCCAATGCCTATCAGCATAGCCCAAATCAGGGGAAGTCGGAAAATGGTGTTGAGACTCTTGAGAAAAGACTCCCCCTTTAACAGGGCCGGTAGAATCCCAAAAAGCAGAATACTCGAGCCAATCATGTAAATAATAGCCCTTTGTAGACCGTCCTGTCCAAAGGCAAAGGCAACAATAGAAAGTCCCATATTCCCATTGTTAGGACAAAGAAGAATAGCAAACAAATTCCGCCGGAATTCCCTCGGTAACCTAAAAATCCTACAAAAAAACACTATTGCCCCGTACAGAATTAAAGATATAATCCCATAACCCAACAGAAAACCTATACCCACACTCCCATATACCGAACTGCGATAAAAACTGTCAGTTACTAACGCCGGTGCCAAAATATAAACACTCAATTGAGACAGTGTGGAGGAATCTAAATCTAGTCTTTTACCCGCAATATAACCTAATACAATAATAAATCCCACTGGCACAACTGCCTGAAGAATAATGTCCATAAAAACACAAAAAAGTTACAAAGCTCATCAGGCTGGCAGACCTGTACCCTCTGGATGTAAAATAATCCTATAGTGAAAAGGGAGAAAAGTGGTAACAAGAGTGACCGTCTCACCCACAAAAACCGGCATTTATAGTCAAGTACCAGATAGTTTCGGCAGATTCGGCAACTACGGCGGTAAATATGTCCCAGAAACCCTAATGCCCGCCCTGGCAGAGTTGGAAACTGCATACAACAAGTATAAAAACGACCCCGACTTCCAATCAGAATTAAACCAACTACTAAAAGACTACGTGGGTAGAGAAACCCCCCTTTATTTCGCCGAAAGACTTAGCCAACACTACGCCCGCCCCCAAGACGGCTTCTACCCAGAAATTTACCTCAAAAGGGAGGACCTAAACCACACAGGGGCTCATAAAATCAACAACGCCCTCGGACAAGTACTTCTGGCCAGAAGAATGGGCAAAAGGAGAATTATAGCTGAAACCGGTGCCGGACAACATGGTGTCGCTACAGCCACAGTCTGCGCCCGTTTTGGCCTGGAGTGCGTCATTTACATGGGCGTGGAAGACATGGAAAGACAAAAACTCAACGTTTTCCGCATGGGTTTGTTGGGTGCTACAGTAAAACCAGTGGCTGCAGGCACCGGCACCCTCAAAGATGCTACCTCCGAAGCCATCCGCGACTGGGTCACTAATGTGGAGAACACCCATTATGTCCTAGGCTCCGTCGCTGGCCCTCACCCCTACCCCATGATGGTAAGAGACTTTCATCGTGTTATCGGCAGGGAAACCCGAAAACAGTGCCTAGAAAAATGGGGCGGCCTCCCCGATATCCTCATGGCCTGTGTCGGTGGCGGCTCCAATGCTATGGGACTATTCTATGAATTTGTAGATGAGCCTACCGTCCGTCTCATCGGCGTAGAAGCGGCCGGCAGTGGCATCGAAACCGGAAAACATGCTGCCACCCTGACTCATGGCACCCCGGGCATACTACATGGCGCCCTCAGTTATCTGTTACAGGATGAGGAAGGACAAGTATTAGAGGCCCATTCCATCAGTGCTGGCCTGGACTACCCCGGCGTCGGCCCCGAACACAGCTATCTGAAAGATGTTGGTAGAGCTGAGTACTACTGCGTTACTGACCAGGAGGCCCTCGCCGCATTCCAACTAGTATCTAGGCTGGAAGGCATTATCCCGGCCCTGGAAACAGCCCACGCCTTTGCCTATCTAGAAACCCTTTGTCCCCAGCTGCAGGGCAAGCCCAGGATTGTTATAAACTGTTCCGGCCGGGGAGACAAGGATGTCCAAACCGCCGCCAAATATATCGAAGGCCTTGAACTATGATTCTAAACTAGAATTCATGCCCCCTACCCCTGGGCCCCGACTTGTTTTCCCAATTTTAGCTACAATGAGAGAAGACAGTAAGTATAACTACCCGGGGCTGAATCTCTAAGAGTATGGAAAAGAAGTGGGAAAACCCTGTCCTATCAGACAGAGAGTTGGAAATCATTGAACTGGTTGCTACTGGCCTAACCAATCAAGACATTGCCAAAAAACTAGACATCAGCAAACGGACAGTGGACAACCATATCAGCAATATCCTAACCAAAACTAAAACCGAAAACCGCGTAGAATTAGTCCGTTGGGCACTACAATGGGGCAAAATCTGCATCGACCAGGTCAACTGTTGTAGTCTCCCACGCCGTGAGGAATCCTAATACTACCCCCCTTGAGCTACACTACTATGCTACCACCCCTCCGTCCCCTCCTCCCCCTTGAAAGGCCCGATGATATTGCTAGTAATCCAACCTCCATAAAAACCACCCGGCTGGGGTTTTACCCTCTCCCCATTCACATAACACCCATCCATCATCCCCGCATAAAAGGCTACATAACCCGCTATGTCTCTAAATGCCTTCGTGGGATTCGGGTAGCACCACGCAGCACGTCTGGCCTGTCTTTCCCCTACCACCACATCATAATAGTGGGCAACTCCCTTCCACTCGCAAAAAGAATACCCCCCACACTGCTTTAGACACTCCATCCGAAGGTCCACAGGCGGTATATAGTACACTGGCGGGTGAGACGTCTCTAACACCCTGTAACTGTCTGTTGTATCCGCTATCTTCTCCCCCGCAAAAATCACCTCTATCCTCCCCGTAAACCTCTCCACCCGCGGTGGCCGAGGATAATCCCAAACCCACTCCTCTCCCGGCTTTAATACCGGCCGTTGTCCTCTTCCTGCCATAGTCCAATTATTTTGCCCCTTCCTCACGGTTGTCGTTGCCGGCAGAAAAGTCCTCTTCCCCCGCTCTATCCATCGCCCTCAAAGCCCTTTCAAATTGCATTCTCTGTTCCGCATTACGCAAGAAGTACCCGCTCATCATTGCTGACGCCAACAGTCTCCCCAGGTTTTCTCTACTTGTGCTTACCACTACCCCGAAATGCTCGGAGGGCAGAGTACCTAACATTCCAATTATATTACGCTCCATGATTTGAAAAACCTCGGGGGTTTGTGGCTTCGACAACTGGCTTATAACCTCGGGGCTGAGGGATTGGATGTACTCCAACAGACTATTATGTTGTGTTTCTCCTTGGTAGAAGAATTTATTGGGATTATTGCCAGTGTAGTTCATGTTCATAGCTACTCCCCCTCTGTCTTTCCCAAATCCGCTCCTAGTTACAAGGTTAGCAATGAAAACGAGAACCTGACTTGGGTAAAACCGAACTGAAATTATCGTTTTTTCCTCCTTCCTCCCCCCCGCCAGTGGAGAAAACAAATCTCATTCTATTTCTGCTTTCATTCTCTCCAAAGTGCAGTGCAGTTGTTCAAAAACTTTTTCCAGCGTCATGCCAAACTGACCCAAATTTGTCTTTAATTGTTCGATAGCCATCCTGGCCATAAAGTCATCTGACAATTCAAAACGCTTCATAAAAATCCTATAACGCTCCATTACTTCTTCCATTTTCTCTATGAAAATCTTCTTGCCTTCCCGATCAAATTTGCCATAGTTGGCCCCCAATTTTATGAGGGCTTGATAATCCTCAAACAACTTTTTGGCCTCTTGTTGTACTACCTCTGAATCGAAAAATCCCATAACTACCCCTTATTCACCAGTACTAATAAGTCGCAGTCCGGCCTACATTTCTATTATAAAATTGTCAATATCATTTTCCCACATACGGATTCCCGAAAACTACAAAAACATGTCACCCCTTCATGGCAAAAAAAAATTAATTGCCATCATCCTAGCCCTTTTGGGCACTGCCACACCCCTTAGCGGTTTACACAAATTTTATCTCGGCCAGCCCCTCTGGGGTGTCATTTATCTACTCTTAGCTTGGCAAACCCCCATGGTTCGTATTGCCTGTGCCATTGACATTGTAATCTATCTTTTGTATCCCCTGAGTCTTTTTCCCGCCAACAAAAATTATTCTTCCTCCCGGATAACAGAAGCCTCTCAGATAACAGAAGTAGCCAACGCCATTAGGGAATTGGAAAGACTACGTCAAGAGGGTTTGATTTCCGAATACGAGTTTGAGCAAAAACGTCGTCAGCTACTCCAGTAGTCTTTTCATGTCAATTAGCCTTTGGTTTTATTGTACCCCTACCTCCCGTCCACCACTGCCAAACACCAGTACACTATCATACTCTAGTGGCTCCCATCCTACATCAAAACCTAAATTCCACGCCGTTTGTCTTGCCTTTCTAAACACCCGAAAACTGTCAGGTCTAACTATGAATGCAATGTAATTCTCCCTAGGATTCAATTGCTTTAAAAAATTGACAAACTCCTCTATTGTTTCTCCACTCACATCCTTCCTCGGTTGAAAAACTATGCCCCCATTCTCCCCAATAGTTACAATATATTTTCCGTTGTCCACATAGAAGTTTTTTATCCTCTCTAGCCTGCTGTTCATACATAGTTGATATTCCTGGGCCTTTCTGAGATAATATTCGTACATATACTCAGGGGTATCCCGACCAATTTCTGGCATTTCACAGGAGGGGAGACTGGCTATAAGTTCGTCTATTTTTTCCTCAATTTCCGGGGCACTTATTAAAAACACTTGGTTATTCCTCAGCTCAAAAAATTTTGGGGTTTTACTGGTTTCTTTTCGCAGAGGCGTGCGAATTGTCCTCCCCGATTCCACTGCTAACAGACTTACAAAAAGCCCGATAAACATCAGAACTCCTACTGTGTTTGTTAAAATGTCCAGAAAGGAATCTAAATTCTGACTCGGTTTTTCTATTTTCCTACTCTTTCTATCTCTCATAAATCTCCAGGTTGCCACTATTTTATCTTATGTTTAGTTTCCAATCTTCATCAATTGGCTCGTAGCCTATATCCACTTTTTCCCTTTCAATTATATCCCTCACTTTTTGAAAAACTCCTATCCCCTTTGGCCTTACTGCCACTATAATGTACTCCTTCTCCCTGTTCAATTTCACCTCGTTGATGAGTCTTAACAAGGCAGAATCAGGAGTATTTAAGCTACTAACGGGAACGAATTTTCCACTAGGGTAAACCACAACTCCATTTTCCCGACACTCAATATATCGAGGGTTTTTTCTCTGGTTATTTCCCACCTCGGCTTTGGCAATAATGGTTACCTGTGGGCCACTGCTAAGGGTTTGACTGCTGATAACTATAATAAGCAGAATTAAACTGCCAATAGTGCAGGCCAAAACTGACAAAAAGGGGAATAACTCCAATTCGGCTTTTTGGTAGTTTCTTTTCCTCCTAGCCATGGCAATATTACTTCTCGATTTGTTCCACCAAACGGATAACCCTGGGTTTACTTAACTCCTGTAATGTAGGTTTTAATCCCTCGATTTTTTCCTCTAGGCTTGCCATAGTCTTATGGATGTCATCCAAGTATTTTAGCAGGTCGACTATTTGTTCTAAACTAGTCTTCAGAGACTGTAACTTGGCAATCTTATTACTAGCCTCTTGTAGGGATGCTATCCTTTCCCCAAGGTTTTCTGAAATCTGATTTAGCTGGTTGACAATGTTTTGAGAGGCATGAATTAACTCCTGACTGTTCGTCCGATGACTTTCTCTCATTAAATCCACTAGTTTTTCAATCTTGTTGGCTACTGAATCGCTGATATAATTCTGGTGGTTAATAGTTTCTAAAAATTTGGCTCTATCGGCTATAATAGTGCCGTTTATATCCCTTATAGACTCCAGCAACAATTGCTCTTGATGGTGAATACTTTGAAATTGTTCTACAAGTTTATCCACTAGATTTTTAGCTGCTTCTTGAGCATACTTCTCCGCTGGGGATACCAACTCCTCAACTGTAGGCAATGCTTGTTTGACACTGGCAATTAACTCCTCTTTTTTGGGCAGGTTTTTATCTAGAGTATCTGTGATGGTGTTGACAATCAACTGAGTATTAAAAGGGGCATTTTCTGCCCCAGAGTTTTCCTGTAAAAGGGGCAAAACACAGTCATTGATAAAAATATCCACGGCTAGGAGTAAGTTCGACTCCATTTTCTCCACTAATACCAAGGGAATCATCACAGCCACACTTAATAGTAGAGCTAACAGCGTAGTATCAAAAGCGACAGCAAGGCCACTGGTGACGGCACTAATCCCCTCTTTGATTTGTTCAACATCGGCGGTATTGTCAAGAAAACCGGTGAAGCCACTAACAGCGCTACTAATGCCTAATACTGTACCAATAAAACCCAATAGGGGAATAGCCCATACTAGAATTCTAGGAACTGCATAAGAGGCCTCGGAGGCGCTAAGATAAAAGGAGGAATCGTCTAGGGCGAAGTCCGTGACGGCTTTACGACTACCAGACTCGACATAGGCTGCAACGATTCTCCCCAGACGATTCGTCACCATGGTGTTGATGTCATATAAATCCTCCCGCAGCCGTAGTAATTGTACTGATTTGTGATTGCGAAAGGAGAATTGTTCTATTTCAGTTTCTAGATTTTTTAATATTCTTTTTTCCCGGCTAACTTTGAGGTATTTATCTATAGTAATTGCCACCACCAAAAAGGCACAAAAAACAGTGAGAGGTTGGGTAAATCCTCGCTCCAATAACAGGGAACCAATATAGCTATCTTTTGAAAAACCATATATGAGGATGTAGAGGAGAAAACTAGCTGCTAGCGCCCCAGATATTGTAGCAAAAAAGTTGGTGTCTAACTCCTGACGTTTATTCTTTTTTTGAATCATAATCTACCACTGAAAATAGCTGAAATACTATTTTATAACAAGCTCTTCATATTCTGGACAAAAGTAGCATAGATGAGGGATAATAATAAAGGTGACAATCCTCAATGGTAAAAAAAAAGGGTATAGGGGAGACAAGGGGATTGCACCGGCAATAAACAGCCAGTAAATTTAAGATTTTGACGAATGAAAAGAATAGGAATAATTGGTGGCGGACAGTTAGCCTGGATGATAGGATTGGCGGCGCCTCAGGAGGGGGTAACTATTTGGGTGCAAACTCCCAATGAGGACGATCCGGCTGTAAGTGTGGCAGAAGGGGTCATTTTGGCACCAATAGCCTGTGTGGAAGCCACAGCCAGATTGGCACAACACTGTGATGTTATCACCTTTGAAAATGAATTTGTGGAGCTAGAGGGATTAAAATCATTGGCCAGCCAGGGGATTTGTTTCTACCCCCGTCTGGAAAGTCTCGCCCCCCTGTTGGACAAGTACCAACAACGTACTTTTTTTGCCTCCCTGGGTTTGCCTCTGCCTCACTTCAAAGCCTATGAAAAACCCGAGGATTTCCAGGACTTCTCCTTCCCCCTAGTGTTGAAGGCTCGTCGTCACGGCTATGATGGACAGGGGACAGTTATCGTAGAATCTTTCTCTCAACTCAGGAAGGCTCTAACTACATTTAAGGATACCCCCCTACTGATAGAAGAGTATATTCCCTTTGAACGGGAATTGGCAGTAATTGCCGCCCGTGGCCTTACCGGTGAGATTAAGATATACCCAGTAGTACAAACCTATCAAAGTCAGCAAATCTGTCGTTGGGTTTTGGCACCCGCCCTCCTGGAGGAGAGCAAAGTAATACAAATAAACCACATAGCTGAGAAGATACTATTGGAATTGGACTATGTGGGGGTTTTAGGGATTGAGTTTTTCCTGACAAGAGAAGGGGAAGTTATAGTAAACGAAGTCGCGCCACGCACTCACAATTCCGGTCACTATACGATTGTAGGCTGTAGAACTTCTCAATTTGCCATGCAGTTGCAGGCAATTACAGGGAAGAGTCTGGGGGAGACAAAACTAAAGAGTGACGGGGTGTTGATGATTAATCTTCTGGGTTACAAGTGGGGAAGGGAAGAATATTCGTCCCAGAGGAGGGAAATTGAAGAGCTGGGAGGTGTGATTCACTGGTATGGCAAGAGTAAATCTCGTCCCGGGAGAAAACTAGGACATGTAACTTTTTTACTCACGGCAGATAGTAGGGAAAGTTTAGACGCACAGGCACAATCCTTGATACAAAAGGTGGAGGCCATCTGGTATGGGGGCAGTCAGCAAGCATGAACTAGATAGGAAAATTGATGTCCTTTGACAATATATGTAAACTGTTAGCCCAAACCTATCCCCTCTCCTTTGCCGCCTGGTTGTTAGAGGCACCGGTGGAAGAGGCAGTGGTGTTGAAAACAGAATTGAGTGTACAACCAATTGTGGCGGATTCTTTA
>DVEF01000062.1 GCA_015295805.1 Geminocystis sp. M7585_C2015_104
AAAAAAAAAAAAAAAAAAACAGTTTCCACCCCCTCCGGCAGATTATAATTTTAAAAGCAAATAAAATCCCATTTTATGATTATTGTTTACTCAATCGGAAGAGGATTAATCTATATGAATGACGATAATTTCTACGACATTTATTCCCAGAGTCTAACGAAACACGACGAGGAGTTATGCGGGGATAAGGTTAAGTTTACCAAGGGAGACAAAAAAAGCATAATTGTTTTATCAGACGGGTTAGGCAGTGGAGTGAAGGCCAACATTTTGGCTACCTTAACTACAGAGATGCTAATTACCATGTTGGAGGCAGACTTACCTTTGAAAGAGGTAATAGAAACCATTGCAGGCACCCTGCCTCGTTGTAAAATTAGGAAAATAGCCTATGCCACATTCACCATTATTACTATTGACAATTCTACCAGCAGATTCAAGGTTATTAATTTTGACAACCCTCCCATTTTTCTGTTTAAAAAAGGTGTCATTCAAAAGGTAGAGGCAAAAACACAAGTGATTTTAGACAAGAAAATCAGCTACTACGAAGGCTACCTAGAAAGGGGAGATTTTCTGGCGGCAATCAGCGATGGGGTGTTGTATGCAGGATTGGGGGAAACAATGAATTTCGGATGGGGGTGGGAAAACATCGCCAAATTCATCGAAACTATCTTTTTAACTACCACCACCAGTTGTCGTGATGTGGTGGAAAAGGTAATGGCAGAAACTAGAAGACTATACTGCAATCATATTGGCGACGATGCCTCCTTTGTGGGAGTATATGTGCGTCAGCCTAAACCCCTGATGATTTTCACAGGCCCCCCATTAGATCCTAGCAAAGATGAGGAATATGCAGAAAAATTGTTAAGTTTCCCGGGTAGAAAAGTCATATGCGGCGGCACTACTGGTAATATTGTGGCTAGTTATATGGGGGAAACCATTGAAATAGAAATTGATACCATGACTAAAGAATTACCCCCCATCGGCAAACTCAAAGGGATTGACTTAGTAACAGAGGGAATTCTGACTATTTCCAAAACCAAAGAATTGTTGCAAAACTGCCTCTGTGACATTAATAGACTACCCAACACCCGCAACAGTGCCACTTTACTGGCTAAGGAAATCCTAGAAGCAGATTCTATCTATTTTTTGGTGGGACAACAAATTAATGATTTTTATCAAAACCCCCTCTTACCTAAAAATATTTCTATACGTCGTAGTCTGATTGAAGACTTAGTGAAACTGTTGAGAGAATATCAGAAAAATGTCATTGTAGAATACTGTTAGTCTTCCCTTTCTCCTTTTTCTTTTTACCCCTAAGCCAGTTAATCTCATCCCCTTGATTGCAAAAACAACGGTAGCCAGGAAAGCATAACTTTACTTTCTTGAAAAGGTTAACCTCCAAAAAGGAATACTCACACCCGATAAGGAAAACTAACACAAAAAGGGATAATTGGGGGCTAACATGTAGAGACATATTCAGACTTCATGGCGGTGGTTAAACATCCATGGAGTATAGAAAAGGCTAACACATCAGGAAAAAGACTTATACCCTATGGGGAAGTTTCTTAAGAGGAAAAAGACAGTTAAATCTGGTGGTGAAGATATGTGGGGGGAGATACTACGACAAGGCAGTGTGGGGGAATTGAGACTTGATGGTAAGATACTCAGACTCAACAGGGGGGGTTAAATGGGAAGGGTGTTGAGAGTTGATAGAGGTTTAATATATACGGCGGGAGACATTTAAGGCTAATGGAAAATATGGGAAGACACTCAGACTTGATGAGGGTAATTGACATGCATAGAGATACATAATGAGGAAGGCTATATAAACGGGGAAGACAGTTAAACTTCATAGGGAAACTTCCACTTGATGAGAAAAACTAAAACGCCAGGGAAAACAGTCAACCAAAAAAGGCTGATTGACACACCAGGGGGTGGTTAAACTCAAAAGAAGGGTTGACATGCAAGGATATATACTCAAACCCCATAGAAAAGTAAGATGTGGGCAACAGAATACTCACACATTAAAAGTAGATTGACACAAGACTTACTAACAAAGGCTAACATGCAAGAGGAATCCTCGGCCTTTTTGAGGGAGGCTTCCACAGACAGAATTAATACTGTCAGATATACTCAAACCCTCCGGAAAATAGTAAGACACAGGAAAAACACTCAAATATGTTGAGAAGACTTAAACGCACCAATGACACCCAATTCTTTCAGAAAAGTTAATACACCAGCAAAGAAACTCCATGAAGAAGACTATCAGACTATCACGCCAGGGAAAAAACTCAGGTTTTGTGGGAAAAGTTAATACACACAGGGGAATACTCACAATCGATAAAAAAATTCACACACCCCCTGCTGGGGGTTAACGTGTGGAGAAAGACAGTTAGACTTGATGAGAAAAGTTAATATACAGGGAAAAACACTTAAACCTAATGAGAAAGACGTATCGGGGAAAATATTTGGATTATATAGTGAGGGTTAGCACACATAAGGTGTGTCTGATAATACCCAAACTCCCCCGGGTAAAACATGCGGGAAATATTTAGACTTCACAAAAAGGGGCAATTTATACACGGAGGAATGAGTGGATTTATACGCAGAAAAAGACACTCAAACAAAAATAGGAAAAGTTTACATGCATAGAAATATTAGGAGGATTGACAGAAAAAAGGAAACATTCAGACTTGACATCCATGAGAATACTAACGCTGCAGAAGACACTCAAATACTTCCAGAAAGCAAGTCACCACGGAAAAGACTTGAGATTGACAAGGGAGGTTAACATGTAGAGAGAAATATTCAGACTTGATGGAGAAAGTTTAATATACGTGGGGGGAAACTCAAATCTGCCAGTAAAGACGTATAGTGGTAGAAGACGCCAAAAGACTTTATTTGTGGTATATAGGGATTGATACAGAAAGAGAAATACTCAGACTCCATAAGCCTGCTTAACACATGGGGTTAGGATTTAGACTTGATGAGGGTAGTTAACCCCCATGGGAATACAAGAAAAAGAAAAGCTAAGGGAGATACATACCTTATCTTATAGGGGAAGTCTAATGCAGGGGGGAAGACGGCTAAACCCGATACAAAAAACAACATATATCGGATTTGACAAAGGCGGTTGACACTGGAAGAGAGGAAGTCAGACTTGGCGGGAAAGATTAACACAAAGAGATATTCGGAATGAATGGAAAAAGTGACACGTCAGGATAAACAATCAACTCCATTTCCACTAGGCTGGTAAACACACAAGAGGAAACACTATTATCCAAACATATGGCCATTGCCTCAATGACTTCCAAGGGGCATTTCGCCTGGTTAGTGATAAGATCATGGGGAGTGAAGACTATAATATGGCTGAGGGAAATCACCCTTGCCATTTCGTCAAAAGCCTGGGGTTTTATTGTCACCAACCATCTA
>DVEF01000063.1 GCA_015295805.1 Geminocystis sp. M7585_C2015_104
ACCTATCCCGAAAATGTGGACATCTGTTTGGTGGAAGGGGCAGTGGCCAATGAGGAAAACCTAGAATTAGCCCTAAAAGTAAGACGCAACACCAAATTCGTCGTCTCCTTCGGCGATTGTGCCGTTTTGGGCAATGTCCCCACCATGCGCAACATGTTAAACGGGGCAGACCCGGTATTGCGTAGGTGTTATGTAGAACTGAGTGACTACGGAAAGCAAATCCCCAAAGAACCAGGCATTGTGCCAAAACTATTGGACAAGGTACAGCCCCTCCACTACTACATAGATGTGGACTTATATCTACCCGGGTGCCCCCCCTCGGCTGACAGAATCAGAGACGCCATCTTCCCTCTCCTGAGGGGTGAAAAACCCGTCCTGGAGGGGAGGGAGATGCTCAAATTCGGCTAATAGGCAGAAAAAGGGCGTATAGGGGGATAACACGCCCCTACGCCCCTGTTAGGGATTATCTCAATTGAATGACTTTGGGTTGATCAAACAGGTGAATGGTGTCCACGAAACGAGCAGTCTTAGACTGGCTGGAGATCACCAGCGTCTGAGTGCGGGCACCACCGTGGAAGAAACGAACCCCCTCCATCAAGCTGCCAGGAGTAATGCCACAGGCGGCAAAGAATACAGTCTCCCCGGAGGCTAACTCCTCAGCAGAGTAAACCTTATCGGGGTCTTCAATGCCCATTTCTTTGAGACGGGCAATGTTTTTTTCCTTGCTTTCGCCAATTAAACCGGTTTTGACTACCTCTGGATCATATACCAATTGACCCTGGAAGTGAGCCCCTAGACAACGCATGGCAGCGGCTGTGATCACCCCTTCGGGAGCAGCCCCAATCCCCATGAGGGCGTGAATATTGGTACCGGCAAAGGCGCAAGAAAGGGCAGCAGAAACGTCACCATCACTAATCAAACGGACCCTGGCACCAGCCTCCCGGATTTCCTGGATTAACTCCTTGTGGCGGGGACGATCCATTACCACTACTACTAATTCTTCTACACTACGACCTAGGCACTCCGACAGGATTCTCAGGTTTTCTGTGGCAGATTTGTTTATGTCCACATGCCCTTTGGCTGCTGGTGGGGCCGCCAATTTCTTCATGTAAATATCAGGTGCCGCAAACAGACCACCTTTTTCCGAAATGGCCAGCACCGCCATGGAACCATTTTGACCATAGGCTACCAGATTTGTGCCCTCACAAGGATCCACCGCAATGTCTATCTCTACTAATTCTTCTGGATTACAATGTTCGGCAGCATCGGGACGGGTACACAGTCCTACCTCCTCTCCAATATATAACATGGGAGCCTCGTCTCTTTCCCCTTCTCCAATAACAATTCGCCCACGCATGCGAATTTGATTCAGTCTTGCGCGCATAGCCTCTACCGCCGCATGGTCGGCCATGTGTTTGTCGCCCTTCCCCATCCATTTAGCCGCTGCAATCGCCGCCTGCTCCACTACCTCTATAATCTCTAAACCTATAGTACTTTCTATCATTGGCTTCCTCCGAAAGTATATTAATTAATCTAAATTTTTTCATTAACAAAAAGTCTATCAGAGGAGGGGAATACCTCCAAAATTTTTTCCCTTCCTCCGGCAATAATTGAAACCTAATATAACAAAAAAACTCCCCCGTCGAGATGGGCTTAGACTGGAGGGTTTAACTTAATAAGTTACTCACCCCGGGTTACTTACGCGGTGGCTGACTTTGAGAGTTTGTTGTCTGCTGGAGAAACTCAATAGATTCCCTAGAGGGCCAGAAAACGATTTTCTTTAGCATTTCATCATTGTTTTTCTTCAAAGCCTCTATAACCCCCTCTAAAATCACCACCTCTATTTTTGTCTCCTTAGCTTGCTGGGGCTGTGCCTTCTTGAATTCAGCTATCAACTGTTCGGCTTGTTCCTTTTCAAAAAAGAAGGGGATCATCTCCATATTATTCTGTTTTACAGTCAGATAACCCCCATCCTTGCCTATGGTAGCAACAAATAAGGGCACCCCCCCCTGGTACTGAGGATTAAGTTGCTTTGCCTGTTGCATCTGTTTCTCCGAGGGCACATAGGCAAATACAATCCCATCCTTTTTGGCACTGTTTTCCGACAACTGGAAAATCTCCCCTAAAGACACAGGCACAACTTTTACTTGTTTTCCCAATTCCGGATTCTCCTTCTTCAACCTTTCCACAAAACCAGTAGCATCCTGTTTGCTGATAAATACCCCAGCAACCTTTTCATTTTTTTCACCAGAGGCAACCAAAGGTGCGCCCTCAGAATTGGTAATGGTGAATACTGGAATTGGTCTTAGCATGTTTATAATCACATCCTGGGGTAGTGCTAGCAATTTGGGGGTTTGACTCAGCCAGCAGCCAGCTAGGGTAATGCTAATTATACTTATCTCCTTAATTCTCTCTAATACGGGTTTTTTTCCTAACATGGTGTTTTCTTCTGTCTCCTCTTGCCAAAAGACGATGTTTTCTTCTGGTAGTTTCCTGGGTAATTTGTTTCTCTGGATTTTAACAGTTTGTCCCCCCTTTTTTCTTCCCTCCTTAAAGATTTAATGATTACTGTTATAATTCAGAATCTAATATGCTTAGATAAGGCTAAAGCAATAAAAAAGCAGATAAAATTAAGTCATAACCCATATAATTGCCCATTAATTTGGACGTTTTTCCTGGTAGCTATGCTTTTCTCCCCGGCAAATCTAGTTTATTGGATTTTTCTAGCTATGGGCATTATCTTATTCCTATCAGTCATTATCTCCGGCACCGATGAAGACCTAGACACCGACGGAGAAGCCCCTTTAGCCCTAGAAGGAGACATGGAAGCGGATGTGGAAGGAGAGACAGAGGGTGAGATAGGCGAAATAGGCGGCATTTTTTCCCCTCTTATTCCCCTTCTTTCCTGGTTGGGGGTTGGCAATTGTCCCCTTATACTGCTTTTGGCCATCAATTTCTCCAGTTGGGGTGTTATAGGCTGGTTTTTAAATTTCATGGTGGCAGGGTTTTTGGGCAAATTCCCCACTGGTTTTCTTGCCTTTGTCATATTTTTTGTTTCTCTCCTTTGTAGTCTTTGGATAGGCAGTATTTTGTCTCGTCCTATTGGCAAAATTTTTAGCAGTTTTAGTGAGGAAGTTGAGGGAGAAAGACTAATTGGTTGTACAGGTCAAGTTACCTCCAAGAGTGTACCCTATATCACAGAAGGCCGAATCGCCCAAGCCGATGTGATGGATGCTGCCAAGAATCTAGTAACAATCCCTATTTGTCTTCCTCAATGGGCAAAAGTTGTACCGGTTAGAGGACAAGAAATTATAATCATAGAGAAAAGAGAACACTGTTATTTAGCTATTGCCAAAGACAGTTCCGATCAAGACCGATGGCTCACTTCCCAGTCCGATTATACCTGACTTTATAACCATTTGGAGAAAAACCATGAAATTATTTCTGGAGCTGATAACACAAATAGACCTTAAGGCCATAAACCCCCACTATAACAGTATGCCTAAAAGTGGAAAATTAGGCAATACCAATACCCTTGTTGGGCATACAGTCGCCACCGTTTCTCCCACTAGCAGTACTGGCAATAATAGTGTCTTAGTTGCCCAATTACCAGGAGGCAGTGTCACCTTTTTCGGAGTGTTAATAGGGGTGCTAGTAATTCTCGGCCTAGTGGCAATTTGGGCTTATACCAGAGTATATGTAGTGACCCCCAACAACGAGGCATTTGTGCGTAGTGGTGGCCTTTTTAGTAAGGAGAAAAAAGTAATTCTCAATGGGGGTTGTATCGTAATTCCAGGAATCCATCAACTCACAAGAGTGCCTCTGAGAGAAATCTCCATTGACGTCGTCAGACAAGGCAATTTAGCAGTGCGCACCCGGGATTATTTAAGGGCAAATATGCGGGTGACTTTTTATGTGTGTATAAGTGCAGATAAAGAGTCTGTTTTAACAGCCGCCCAAAGACTTTCCAGACAGGGTAAAATTTCTCCAGAAGACATTAAAGAGGCTATCGAAAAACGTGCTGATGATGCCATCCGCGCGGCGGCTAAGAAGAAGACTATTGCCGAAATAGACTCGGACAAATTGGGTTTCGCTGAAGAGGTTTTAAATCTCATTCAACACGACTTGAGAAAGGTAGGTTTAACTCTCAACAACATTGCCATCTCCGAAATAGAAGAAAGCGACACCTACGACGAAAATAACTTTTTTGACGCCCAGGGAGTCCGTCTCCGCACAGAAACAATTCAAAGGTCCATCCGCCAAAAATTAGAAGTAGAATTGCAAACCCAAAGGGAGAAAAAAGAGTTAGAATTAAACACCAAAATAGCTATCGAACAACGAGAGTTAGAGGCCGAGAAACAGTCCCTAGCTATCGCTAGACAAAAAGAAGAAGCCAAGCTGTCTCAAATGAAGGAAATCGAGTTCCTTAAGGCACAAAAAGAGAGAGAAATTCAGGAAACCCGGGATCAAGAAAAAGCAAAAATAGAAAAAAATCAAATTCTACTAAAACAGGCAATAGAAGAGGAAAAAATTAAACAACAGTTGGCAGTACAACAAAGTCAAATAGAAGCGAGTATTTCCTTGGAAGAAAGAAACAAACAATTAATGGTAGTAAAAGCTTTACAAGCCCAGGAAGCAGAAATAGCAGAAATCGAACGTCAAAGAGCAGTGGAATCCTCAAAACTGAAAGCAAAAATTGCCATAGCCCGAGCAGAAGAAGAATCAAAAATAGCACAACAAGAAGCGGCTATTAAAATTGCTTTGAAAGAAAAAGAAAGACTGTTAACAGAAGCAGAAAAAGTCCAGGCAGAAGAGGCGGTGAAGACGGCAAGAGAAATAGAAAATGCAGAAAGGGAGAAAAAGTTGTCTATCCTTTTGGCGGAAAGAGAGGCAGAAAAACAAAAAATAGCTGAACAAAATGTGGTGGAAATTGAGGTTTTCCGCCGTCGTCGTCAGGCAGAAATCGCCCGTCAAGCGGCAGAATTAGAAGCAGAATCCATCCGCACTCTTGCCGACGCCAACAAATACAAAGCCTTGGCAGAAGCAGAAGGAAAATTGGCACTAATCCAAGCAGAAAATGCCCTAAGCGACGCCAATCGTATTGCCCAACTGTTGAAAGAAGCAATGCCCCTAATCCTACCTAAACTACCAGAAATAGTGAAGTATCTTGCCCCCCAACCTGGTATACTGGGAGCAGCACGTATTTATGCCTTTCCAGGCATTGCGGCAAATAGTCACAACCACAACGGCAATGACATAACAAAACTATTGCTTTCCACCAGTGGCTTGGCAGTGATTAATAGCTTTTTAGAAGAAGGCAAACTGGGGGATTTAATTGCCCAAATGAAAGAGTTGCTGAAAAATCAATCCCCCCAACAGGAAAATGGCAAGACAGCCGAAACTCAACGGGAAACCCAACAAGAAGAAACTGGCGACTTCTCCCCCTTCCCCGAGGCAATGGAAAACTAATAGGAACTAGTTTTGATACTATCTCCCAATTTGCCAGATTAAAAACCCACCTTAGGCTTGTCTATTGTGTGGAAATTGTGTGAAAGGAAAACACGGGTGTTAGTCTCGGGATTGGCGTCTGGTGGCAAAACCCCTCTATCCGGGCCAACCCCTAAATATTTCTCACCGTATTCGTTAGTAATCGGGGAAGCCTGGCTTTTTACCAAGGGGTGAGTATAAAACTGTCTCCGCGACGTATATTACCACTGTAACAGCCACAATAACTAACCCGGGGAAACCGAATTACAATATCCCTCCCAAAGGCGGGTGACTAGCACAGTAGACTAAGTACTAGAGACAAAAACTATTTTTTTCCCCCCATGGGTAACCTCCTCCCTTGCTCCCGTCTTTATTTCAAGATGTATTTTGAAATAACACAGAATTTCTCACTACAAGCCTGCATATACAATATCACAGATGAGGGAGGCTAGCATTGACCCAACTGTATTCCGATAAGACAGGGGGGTATAGTCTTTCACTGTGGCTTCTTCTACCCTTTTTCTCCTTCTTGGGGGGATTTACCTTCTCCACAGGCCTTATTTACAGGCTTTATTTATTGTTAGATTTGTTGTTAGTGCAACGGGGACATTGTTATTTCTACCTAGTTAATTGTATTTAAACAGTATTGTGATGCCTTCTACTCCTTGATGTGTTAATTCAAACCAATTTTGGCTTGCCCGTTTCAACGGGTTTCTCGTGGTTAGTTTACCCGCGTCAATGTTCCCATTGGATACTCCTATTGTATAGTAGGCAAGAGCTCACAGACGTGAAAAACCTCAATTGTAAGGGGTTATTTTCCCCATGTACAGGCCATGATTTCACACCATTGTATTGGAATATCCTTCCTCATGTCTTTTTAACAGTAAGACTGCCTTATCTTCTATTTTTTCCTCTTAATGTCCCCCTCTCCAGGAGCCATTTATAAACATTTAAATACCTCCCATTTGACTAAAAGGCCCTTTACTGGTAGATATAGCTACTTTTTACCTTATTTTTTTGAAAATTTTATTGCCGTTTTATAAGAGATTGCTTAGCATATTTCCAGGGATAATAACCCAGTAAAGATTAACTTTTACTATATTGATATCCGGATATTGATGGAGTAAAAAAATTTTAAATTTGTTAGCGTAAAGCATTTACTCTTCTTAGATTTAGGGTATATCATGCCCTGCCAATGATCTAAAATAGGACAGAGAAAGCATTATTGCCCTTTTTGTTCTCTGTCCGCGGCTAGGATGTTTTGTCACGTTTTGGGTGAAAAAAAGTTAACTGAGCATTCCTAGATGTTTCAAACAATAAAACCCCTGCCGAATACCATTATAAATCAGAGTTTTGACTAGTTTTTTATTCTCCTCATATTATCTAACTATTATTTTCCCAGTTTACACCCTCTATTTCTAGCCCCATTCAAAAGGATAAGTTTATTGTATTCCCAAAACCAGGCACCGCCAAGTATAGCCAGTTGACTTCAGGAAACAGTGGTAGTTTTTCCTTTTTCCTGTTTTGATATATTTGATATATCATTGTCATTTGGGTTTCCCCTTTTTCTCTTCATCGTTACCGGGTTGATTTGATTTTTGCCCCTTTTGTTATACAATCACCATGCCCCACTATTTTCCAGCCTCCCTCCCCTTAAAAGGACTTTTCCGCAGGGGACCTATAATAAGTGTGTTCCAGTATAGGACAATAGTGACAAGATAGAGGTGGGTAAATAGCTGCAACTGAAAAACTGTGAGACTTATGGAAAACAAGACAGAGTGGCAGAAAAAGTTGGAGAAGATACAAACCACCTTGTCTTCCCCCAACCCGGAAGAGAGAAAACAAATCCTGGAGGCAATAAGGGAATTTTTCAACTCCCTGCCGTCGACAGGTAAACTAGTTGTGGGGGTGGTTAGTCTTCTGTTGTTGGCAAGTGTGTTGAAAATAATCCTATCCCTGATACAACTGGCGATTACCGTGGTATTCTTATTGCTAGTAGGCTACTTGGTTTATCTATGGCTGGGGAGACAAGCCAATGAATGAACAAAACCCCTATATAATCTGTAGCAACCGGGGGGAGAAGATTCCTCCTTTTGTTTTAGCAGCAGAAAAACACGTCTTGGGGAGGGACGCCTCTGTAGCAGACTTTGTAGTTCCTGCGGAGTGGAATGTATATAGCCGCATCCAAGCCACCTTTAAGCTAATAAACAACCACTATCACATTTTCGACGGGGATGGCACAAAACCTAGTAGCAATCGCCTGTATGTCAACAACTGTCTGATTACCCCCCATGATGGTTACGTCTTAAAACACGGGGATGTGATTAAAATTGGCGGCGGCCTGCAGTCCATTGCTACCATAGAATACTATGAACCAGCCAGTGTAAAAACCGTTGGGGCTACCGTATTACTGGAAACACCTCCCCCCTCACCCCAGACAATCCTCCTACCAGAAAACATTAACATCCCCGCCTTACCACAACAACAAGAGAGACTGCCTCACGTTATCAACCTGCGGGAAAGAAGATACCTCACCATCGGTAGGGCTTCTGATTGTGACTTGGTATTGTCTGCACCTACCGTCTCTCGTAAACATGCTGTAATTGAATATATCTCAGAAGGCAACTGTATTCTAACCAACTACAGTCCTAATGGCGTATTCATCAATGGTATCCCCATCAAAGGCAGAATTGCCCTAACCTCTGGGGTGGTAATTAGAATTGTCCCCTATACCTTTGTATTTGAAAGAGATAGGCTGTTAACCGCTGACACGGGTGACACTATCCGTCTAGACGCCAAGAATATAACCC
>DVEF01000064.1 GCA_015295805.1 Geminocystis sp. M7585_C2015_104
ACAATATAAGCCCCCCGGCGGGACAAGGTTCTATTTCTCCCCCTCCACCTGTGGTCATCCCCGAGCCCGTCCTAGCTAAACAAGTTGTCGTGACAGGAGTTTTGGACTATAACGGGGAAAAGGTTGCTTTCGTAAATGTCCCCTGGGACTCCTCAGTCCGTCGTCTAAGGGTGGGGGATGTGTTGGTGGCTCCTTCTGGCGACGGCAGGGTGACAGTTAAGGACATTCGTTTTCTGGAGGGAACAAAGATTGCCTTAACAGAAGGAGGACAAACTGTGGTGCGCCCCCTGAATGATGCTGGTGGCGTAGTGGTTCTGGAAGAATATGGGCAACTGGTAGAAAGACGCATTGGCGAGGCTCAAACTGTAGATGCCTCTGGGACTGCAAAGGAATCTTAAGGAGGAGTATTTCAATTGTCACCTAATGTACCTAGGCGAGTGGAAAAACATTTGTCCTGTCCCCGTTTGCCTCTAGCTGTGTATCGGGAAGTGGTGGCTCATCTCCGCCAGGTGGACGGGGTTTCGGCGGATTTATTCCCTCAGACCTCTCAGGAGTTTGATTATCTTCAAAGTCAAGTGGGTGGCATTTCCTTGTCCTACCCCGAGCTTCCTTCTACTAGCGCTAAAGTGGAGGCCATCCTAAATTACTACGCCGGCAAATACGGTAGCTGGTTGTCTTCTCACCAGTAGGCAGTTTCTTTGGTGTTTTTTTTGTTAAGTGGGTATTTATGGAGGCAATTCTACATCACTCTCTTGGTTATTTTTGGACAGCACTTATGAGCTGCAAATTAATTTTTCATAGTGGAAATCATCCCGGACTGTCCCATTAGAGAGGGGAACCCCATTGGTATCTATTCGAAGAAATATAACCAGCTTTTTGGAGCTTCAAGAGAAAACAATTGAATTAAAGCTGAGCTGTTCTAAAATCACAAAAATGGTTGATAGCGGAGGAAAACATAGGCGACAACTCCACCCCTTTTATTCAGAAAATTCACTGCTACTGTAACACAAATTAACACTTAGAATATGGTTCTAAATTGCTACCGGCTTTTAAACCACTCAACAGAGACCCTAAGGAGGTAGGGGTAGCATCTTATACCAAAAGGCACTTAGGTAACTATACTGAGATAGGTATCTAAGGACTCTGAAACCCGGTGGGCTGAGGGGAGATTCTCTGTCACCCTCTGGAAAGCCGAGGGTTTTCCCCTTTTTCAGGGGGCGGAAGCAGCTTCTTTGTTTTTTGGTAAAAAAGACGCCGCCAACCCCCATGCACCACCGCCAATGACACCCGTGCCGGGGGGTTATCCCTCTTGTGGACACGTTCCCTGTCCGGGATAGCCCTTAGCTTTTTCCTAACTCCCGTTTTAGTTGTTCCAACTCGTCGTCAATAGGGGTTGTAGAGGAAGTAGTGGTAGAAGAAGAGGGGAGAGAAGCGGCAGGGGATGAACCGGAAATTTGGGCTTTCAGTCTCGCTAGTTCGTCTTCAATCTCACCACCGGATTCCAATGCCAACCATTTGTTTTCCTCGCCCATACCGGCCAATTCACCAGCGGCCTGAGATTGAGCCTCGATTTGTAGTACTTTTTCTTCCATGCGCTCAAAGGCTTCCATGGCGGTGCTTCTGCCAATGTTGCTCATGACGCCCTGCAACTGTTGATTGGCCTTGGCCGCACTGAGACGAGCCTTGAGCATGTCCTTCTTAGTCTTAGCCTCGGCGATTTTACTTTCTAGGGCGGCAAGATTGCGGCGCAGAGCCTCTACCTGTTCCTTTTGGGAGTCTAACTGTGGTTTGAGCGCTGCGGCGGCGTCGGCAAAGGTCTTTTTGCGCACCAGGGCTTCTCTGGCTAGTCCCTCTTCCCCCTTAGAAAGGGCAAGCTGTGCCCGCTGTTGCCACTTGTTGGCCTCTTCTATGTTCTTATTGTACTGTTGTTCTGTTCTTTTTAGGGCGGCTATGGCTTGTGCTACGGCCTGACGCATTTTTACCAACTCATCCCCCATGTCCCGGATAGCCTGTTCTAGGACTTTTTCCGGATCCTCCGCCTTGTCAATAAGATCGTTGACATTGGCACGGATTAAACGCCCAAGGCGATCGAAAATTCCCATAATTCCTCCTTTAATGTATTTGCTCCCACTTTGAACTTAATCTCATTCTAACTGATGGACACAAAGTAGGTGATTGTCAGAGGAGAACTTCACCGGCAATGAGTTTTTCGGCGGCCTTCAAAAGTTCCTCCTCCAGGTAGGGTTTGGTGAAATAGGCCTTGGCGCCCAAATCGGCGGCTATTTTACGGTGTTTTTCCGCCCCTCTGGAGGTTACCATGGCTACGGGGATTCGTGACAGGTTCTCATCCTGTTGCATTTTTGCCAGGAGTTCTAAACCGTTCATCCTCGGCATTTCAATATCACAGAGGATGAGATCGCAGGGCAAGCCATTAGAGATTTTATCCCAGGCATCTTGTCCATCCCTGGCCTGTTCAACCCTCCAGCCGGCCTTCTTGAAGGTCATAGATAACATTTCTCTGACTACCACCGAATCGTCCACAATCAGAACCAGACGTGAAGACTTAGGTTTGTTTTGAACTTCCGTGTTGCCGGGAAGCTGTTGACTTTGGGACTGGTGTGACTGGTTGGCCTTCCCTCTAGTGAGGGCTGCCCGACTGCCTGCTAGCAATACTTCACCTTTTAACATTCTCTTAGCGGCATCTAGCAAGTCTTTTTCCACATAGGGCTTGACTAGATAAGCAGAGGCTCCCAGTTCGGCAGCAATACGTTGGTGTTTTTCTGCACCACGGGAGGAGAGAATGGCCACGGGGATGTGTGACAGATGGGGGTCTTCTTGCATGTGCTGTAGTAGTTCAAGGCCATTCATATTGGGCATTTCAATGTCAGAAAAGACCAGATCCACGGGCAGACCAGAACGTAGTTTCTTCCAGGCATCTTGTCCATCCCTGGCCTGTTCTACCCGGTAACCTGCCTTGGCGAAGGTCATAGACAACATTTCCCGGACTGTAATAGAGTCGTCTACAACCAAAACTACCGGCTGAGAATGGGCAGGCATTTCAAAGATAGTAGCATTGGCGGCCAGGAGGGAGGCCCTGTCAAAACCACCATGGGGTTTGACACGCCCCTGAGCAATTTCAATCAACTCGATAACATCGGCAATGGGCATAACAATCCCATCACTGCGCACCGTCGCCGCCGCAATTCCCTTTGGTTTGGGGATAGGGCCGGTTATCTGTTTGACGACGATTTCCTCCTGGCCTATAATCTGATCCACCTGGACTGCTAGGATGTTCTTGCCCCCCCTCAAAACCACAATAGAAATATTTTCCTCGTCCTTGTGGGTCTCATACATCATGGTGCGGTTGAGGGGGCGATTGTAGGTAAGCAAGGCACTGAGGGGACGGAAGGGCAACAGAGTGTTCTTCCAGAGGATGCATTTTTGCCCCTGGGCATTGACCCTTACTTCTTTCCTGTTGATTTCCCTGGTGTCCTCGATGGCATCCATGGGGAAGGCGATGCGGTAGTTCTCATTTAGGCAGCAGAGAGCCTTGCTTACAGTTACGGTTAGTGGCAAACGGATGGTAAAGGTGGTGCCCACCCCGGGAGTGGATTCCACACTGACTGAGCCTCGGATTTCGTTGATTTTCTTGCGCACAATGTCCAAACCAACACCCCGGCCGGCGTGGCTATCAGCTTGTTCTTTTGTGGTAAAGCCGGCATGGAATAGAAACTCGTACACCTCCTCAGTTGTGAGATTTTGTGCTTCCTCAGGGGTGATCAGTTTATTTTGAATGGCCTTTTTCTTTATTTTCTGGGGATCTATACCGGCCCCGTCATCTGACACAGATATAACGGTTTGTTGTCCTTGTAAGAATGCCCTCACAGTGATGGTGCCCACGGGGGGCTTGCCCATCTCAATTCTCTCTTCTGGCAGTTCAATGCCGTGGGTTACAGAGTTTTTGACAATCTGGAGGAGTGGGTCCCAAATCTGTTCTAGAATCATCTTGTCTATGAGGACATCCCTCCCTTCTATCTTCAACTGCACCTGCTTGTTGTACTCCTCAGCTATTTTACGAATCGGCAGAGGCAGCCTGTCGGCGTTTTGGGCGAAGGGCACCATCCTGGCCTTGTTTATCCCTTCCTGTAGCTGTGTTGTTATCTCCCGTAAGTTGCGACCTAACTGTTCCGTCTCATCCACCAAAAATTGGATGTCAGAGGCGGCCTCCCGGACTCTTACAATCAACTCGATGATTTCCTGAGAAAGCAGGTGGAAGCCGGTGAAACGGTCTAGCTCCAATTCGTCCAGTTCGGGCGGTTGTATTTTGGTGGTGCCATTGGCTTGTTCAGAGGTGGTTGTCTTACTCCCATTGCCGTTGCCTACATATGTAATGCGGGAAAACTGTGTCTTAAAGGCCGCCTGATTGCGTCGCCGACTTTTGATGAGGGCTCCTTCTAACAGACTACGTTCATATAGCTCCTGCATGCGGGTGCCTACATCACTGAGTGCTTGGACGTATTGGAGGAGATTGTCCAAAAACTGTCTGAGTTTTTCCTGGTCCTCCTCCAGGTGGTTCCGTCGTACTACAATCTCCCCAATCAGGTTGTTGAGCTGGTCCAGTTGTTTTACTGGCACCCTCATGCTCTGCTCAAAGCCCTTATTTTGTTGGGCAGTGGCCTTATTCTGGACTCTGGCGGTTCGTGTCCCCTTTTGTACTACCCTGTCTACCTGAGCCAACAGTCGGTCTAAGTCTGTTAGAGTGGTGGTCTTTTGCGTCGTCAAGTCGCCACCCGTCCGAGAGAGATTACCCGCCACTAGTTCGGTCAGATACTGCCAGTTTACCGGCGCCACAGGGGGAGAGTTGATTAATGCCTCCAGCTCCTCCTCACAGTCATAGTAGAGGACATAGTTATTGCCCACAATGGCTTCCAGTTCGTCCCAGGATTCCAATTCCAACCAGGACAGACTAGGGGAGAGGAGGTTTGGCAACTCACTGAAATCTTCGTAAAATACAATTTTAATTTGGGGTTTTTTGGGGGAGAGAATCTGAAAGGTTTCCGTACTGCCCGTGTTGGGAAAGTCGTCTTCTATGGGCACATCCTCTATACTAGATACTACCCCTTGCAGAGTTTCATGGGGGTCATCTATGATAACTGTACGGCGGGCACTATCGGAGATTCGTTTGCCCCCTTCTTTTTCCTCCTCCCATTCGTTGTCAATTATTTCTTCAATCTCCTCTAAATCTTCCGCCAGGGCGTCAAAATCGATGGCCGTGATTCCCACTTCTTCTCCAGAATCTGCCGCGGTTTTGTCTTCCCCTCTGTCTTCTTCTTCCCCTTCTTCTTCCTCTCCAAAGAGACTATCCCAGTCTACCTCTTGTAACTCATCCGCCTCTGCTGAGAATACGGGCGCCTCCTCTTCTGCCCCCATGGGCGCACTGTGGGATTGTTCCCTCTCTATCCCCTCATCTCCTTCCAAGTCCCATTTATCTTCCTCTACAGACTCTGTTTCTATCTGACCAAACAAACTGCTGAATCCCTCCACCACCTCCACAGCACTATTACTCTCACTGATCTGTGAATTTTCCATGAATACAGATGTGAACTCACTTTCTATTTCCTCATTATCCCCAAACCAGGCTTCCAAGTCCTCGTCTTTTTCCTTGCCAATACTGCTAAACATTTCCTCCATTTCCTCTTGTGAGGGGGATGGTGGGGGAGGCGCCGGCATTTGCATTTCCGGTATTTGCATTTCTATAGTGTCTCGCCACAGGTCCCCCTCTATGGTACTCTTGTAGTAGGGAACTTTTCGGGTTGATTGTGGCGGTGTGGGTGGTATAGGCGATGTGGCCGCTGATTCTCCCTTGACGGGGGATTCTTCCATGTGTATCGTTTCACCGCTGATACCCCTCCCCCTAGCTTGTGGTGCCAAGGACAGCAACTGTTCGCTTACACATATCTGGTCTATTTCGTGTTTCAGTAGTAAATCGGAGGCTTTTTTGATTTCCTTAATAATCAGTTTTATGGTAGAATCGTATTCGTTCTCGGGGTTAATAATGGCCTCCTTGGCCGTTTCCATTATTTCTACCCAGCCGAAGAGATTTTCTTTTTTCCCAAGGATTGACAGATGGTCGCAGTGACTTCTGATCACTTCCCGGTTGCGACTGCTGTCACCCTGTTTTAGTACTTTCAACATTTCCCCGAGACGGATGAGGGTGTTCTTGTATATCTGTTGGACCTTTTGGGCTTGTTCACTGGTGATCATAGACTCTCTCCCTTGTCTTGACACTCCGCCAGAAGGGGGCTGCTCGACTTCCTTAGACCTTTGATGGCTCTGGGGGTTGTTATGTTACCCCTCTTCTAGTCTAACTGTTTTTTTTTTGTTTATATTACCCACCCCTCTATCAAATTTACTCAGTGGGAGACTCAGTCTTAGAGGGTGGCAGGGGGTGCGGCAAGATGGGAGGTGTTAGTAAATTCAGCTACAATGGTGAACCCGTTTGCAGTACCCAGAGTACAATGTTTTACAGGTGAGAGCAAGGGCGAGTCCGGATCATGGCCGACAAAATAGTATTGCGGGTAAATACATTCGAGGATCAGAACGATGGTAGTAGTTACAGGGGACTATCCCTAAGGGATGCAATCCTTATGGCCAATGCCAATCCCAGTAAGGAATATGAAATTCTACTGCCGGCGGGGACTTATCCTCTGACTATTAAAAATGTTTTACTACCCCCCAGGGACAGAAGTGCAGACGGGGACACTCTGTTTGAAAGTCGTCTAGCCACGGGGGACTTGGACATAATCGGCAAGGTCACCATCATAGGCCTAGGCACTGACCCCACACAGACCATTATAGACGCAGAACCTTTGTTGACAACTCTCCCTCGGGAGGGTGACCCCTTTTCTGACAACTCTTCTTCTCAAATCGGGGATAGGGTTTTTGATGTTCTTTCTGGGGAAAAGTCTAGGAGAAAACTGCCAAACGGGCAGCCAGCCAATGGAAAATTAAACCTAAAAAATGTCACCGTTCAGGGTGGGCGAATAGTAGAAGAAAATATAGACGCCAACCCAAAAGATGGTGGCGCCATAAACATAGATGAGGGGGCAACTGCCACCATAATAGACAGTATTATCAGAAACAATAGCACCATCGGCGCAGGCGGTGCAATTAACAACAGTGGGAGGCTGACTATTATAAATAGCACTGTTGCCGACAGCCAGTCCGATTCTTTTGGGGGGGGGATCAATAACAATGGTACCCTGGTAGTAGAAAGAAGTATAATTTCTGGAAATCGCGCAGAGGACAACGCTGGGGGTATTAGCAATAGTGGAACCCTGACTATCCGTAACAGCGCCATTATCAACAACATCGCCTACGCCGGCGCCTCGGAGGTAATAGAGGGAGGAGGTGGTGGGATTTTAAATGAGGCAGGGGGCAATCTTATTGTAGTTAACACCACCATATCGGGCAACAGAACCGCCTCTCCGGAACAACTGGACGAAAATGGACTCCCTATAGGACCCGGCGATGGAGGTGGCGGGCCCCTGAACAGGGGAAGGGCTCGTATCATCAATTCCACCATTGTGAACAACTTTGCCCAGGTGGGTTCGGGGGTGTACTCAGAAACTACCGAGGCAAACACTATTCTGTACAACACAATTGTAGCCCTTAACAGGGGGGCGCCCGACATTGACGGTTTCTTTGACCGTCGCAGTGGTTACAATCTGATCAGTAACGCCAATGGTGCTATACTTGATGGTTACAACGGTAATATGGTAGGTGGGGCCACCACCTCGAGGGGGGTTGTTGACGTAAAATTAGGGCCACTACAAAATAATGGCGGTCCAACACCAACCCATGCCCTACTACCAGGAAGTCCGGCTATAGACGCCGGCGATTTTGAAGAGGTCAATATTCTCTTCTATTTCGGGGATTTTCCACTGGATCAAAGGGGCTCAGAAAGAATAAGTAACGGGAAAATCGACATTGGGGCCTATGAGGTTTTTGTTCCCCCTACACAAACTACGAGCACCACTCAAAGTGCAGTTCCCTCTAATAACACAACACTGATGGGAGTCAATGCCAATAGCAACAACAGCTCTAGCAAAAGTACTGGTCTTGGAGAGTCCTCTGGGACTACTCCCATAGAAATGGTTCTGAATGATAGCAGAAGCGGCAATAGTACCCAGTCAGCAAACGATAACGTTTCCAACAACACCCCCAACAATGTGGTACAGGTAATGCCCTTTTCTGCTAGTGGAGATTCCCTGTCCACCATTAGCACAACGGGGGGGAATAATAAACAGTCCTCACTAGATTCCCCCATATACCGTTTCCGCAACACCCGTGTCCCGGGCACCTACTTATATGCAAATGCCCAAGAGGCGGAGAGCATTCGTCGCAACTATGCTAACTTCTTTCAAGAAGAGGGTGTAGCCTTTTATGTTTCTGAGACTCCAAATGATGACTTGATTCCTATTACCCGCTTCCGCAATAAGAATACTCCCGGTACATACCTGTATACCACCCCTGACGAAGCGCAGACTGTACGTAATCGCTATGCCTCTGTATTTGAAGAAGAGGGTATTGCTTTCTATGCTTATGGGGCATATGTCAACAAGGGGAAAGACTTGTACCGCTTGGCTAGTTTAGATAATCCAGGCACTTATCTTTTCGTCTTCGAGGAGGAGAAAAATCGGGCACCTGTCCTGTTTGGCAACCATTTTCGTCTAGAAGGTATTGCCTTTGAGGTAGCTTGATTTGCATTCCCGGTGGATATAATTGCTAGGAGGGGTTGTTTATTTGCCCCTTTCTTTTTTGTTGCTGTTAACATATGAGTAATTTTTACCCGGAAAATAAGTACAGTCACCTCACTGCAATAAATCGTCAGTTTTTATCGTTCCCCGCTAAGTATTTATATTCTCTAAATAAACTAAAAGGTAAGATATTAGATTTTGGTTGTGGTTATGGCAAAGACGTAGAAATTTTGCAAAAAAAAGGTCTAGATATATCTGGCTACGACCCGTATTATTTTCCCCAATACCCCCAGGATGAATTCGATACCATTTGTTGTTTTTATGTGCTCAATGTGCTCTCTGGAGATGAACAAGAGACTGTTATAATGCAAATATCAGAATTACTAAAACCCGGAGGAAAAGCCTACTTTGCTGTGAGAAGAGATTTAAAAAGAGAAGGATTTAGAAACCATTATCTCCACAACAAACCTACCTACCAACGATTAGTTAAACTGCCGTTTGAATCCATTTACCTTGATGAAAGATGTGAGATTTACGAGTATACCCACTACAATCAAATAGCACAAGGTAGAAGGGGAGAAAATCCCCGTTGTGTCTTCTGCAACCCCCCCTCTAGGTTGACTCTAATCACGGAATCGAGCCTGGCATATGCGGTTTTTGATGGCTATCCTCTCGGCAAAGGACACAGTTTGATTGTTCCCAAAACTCATCAAGAAAATTACTTTGAATTGCCTCTCTACCTTCAAACTCACTGTTGGCAAATGGTAAACAGAGTCCAACAAATCATACAGGAAAAATATAAACCTGACGGGTTCAATGTCGGTTTTAACGTCCATAAGGCTGCTGGCCAAAAGATTCCCCATGCCCTAATTCACGTAATTCCTCGTTACCGGGGAGATTATCACGGTGAAAAACATGGCATCCGCTGTGTTATTCCCTCCCAAAAGTAGATGTTAACCCCGCCAATATTTATGTTAAAATTGCACTCAATCTCGCCTGTTAATAAGTGGCAGTATCGGAAAAAGCAAACGGCTGATATGAATAACAATGTTTCGGCAGAGGAATACAAAAGGAGGATGGAGAGACGCAAAGAAATTAAAGAAAAACGTCTCGCCAATATGAAGGCAGAAAAGGGGTTGATTATTGTCCACACTGGCGATGGCAAAGGAAAAACAACTGCTGCCCTGGGGATGGTAATTAGAAGTTTGGGACATGGTTACAAAGTAGCAATTATACAGTTTATTAAGGGGGCATGGGAGCCGGCAGAAAAAAAGGTTTTACAACAGTGGCAAGGACAGTTAGAATTTCATGCTATGGGTGAGGGCTTTACCTGGGAAACTCAAGACAGAGAAAGGGATATAATTTGTGCGAGTAATGCCTGGGAAAAAGCAAAGTCTTTTATCTTTAACCCTGACTACAGGTTAATACTATTAGATGAGATTAACGTGGCTTTGGGACTGGGATATTTAAACCTGGGGGATGTGATAAATACTATAAAAAATAAACCGGCAACCACCCATATTATCCTAACAGGGAGGGGCGCTAAGCAGGAATTGATTGAAATGGCAGACTTAGTTACAGAAATGAAGTTGATAAAACATCCTTTTAGAGAACAGGGCATTAAAGCTCAACCAGGAATTGAGTATTAGTTATAATGGAGGGGGCGTGGGGATTTTCCAGTAGGAGTATGGTGGAAAACGTCTTTAAAATACGCCCGGCAAGACCGGGAGATGTAGAAACACTGTTTGAATTAATTAGGGCATTGGCTGATTATGAAAAGCTAACCGACAGTGTCAAGGGTAATCCTCAGAGTTTGGCCAAACACCTGTTTTCACAACCAGCCTATGCGGAGGCTATTGTGGCAGAAGTACAAGGAAAATTAGTGGGTTTTGCCCTATTTTACCCCAACTATTCTACTTTTCTTACCAAGCCGGGTATTCACTTGGAAGACTTGTTTGTGTTGCCGGAATACCGTCGTCAGGGAATTGGCAGTGCCCTGTTAAAATATGTAGTAAATCTGGCAAAGGAACGTGATTTTGGCCGAGTGGAATGGAATGTTTTAGAATGGAATAAACCCGCCATTATTTTTTATGAGAAAATGGGGGCACACCTCCTCAATGAGTGGCGAATTTGCAGGATAAATCTTGACGAATACTAAGGACTGTTTTTATTTTTATCCTAGTTGGCTAAAAATTTTTGCCACTAGATTTTTAGCCTTCTCGTCCAATAAGTGCCAATCTAATTCTCCCTCACTATCAAAGAGGTTTCTGTCAGTGACTAGGGGGACATTGTTTTCGGGGTTGTAATTTTCAAAACATATGTGAAAACAAAGTTCCCATAGATTTCTCTTTTCTACCACTTCTCCCTTCTTAATGCAGACATTATAACCGGGAAAAGGAAAAGTAATGTCCTCATAAATTACCTCGCAATTTTGTCTTTCTGATTCTTTGCGAATATTGTCCAACAATCTGATTAAAATGGGCTGCATTAAAACTTCCGCTAATTCGTAGTCTTGTCGACTCTTAAAAGTTGGTGTTTGCATGATGTTGAAGGGGGGTATAAAAGAATCCACGTCTGTACACTATTTTATAGAGAATGCTAACAAAAATTACGGCTTTATTAATTTTCTTAATATTTCTTTTCAATTGGCGACACTTGTGACGAAAAGTTTTGACTTCTTTGGCGGTGATAAAAATAGCTAGGGTGATTTCTTTCGACAATAAATCGAGATTACTGTTGAGATGGGCAAGAAGGCAATTAATTTTGCGCAAATAACGCCAAAGTTGAACCAGTTTGTAACACAGGTAGAGATTGACAATTGCCAGACAACTATTGAAACCAAGAACAAAAATAAATGACATTACCGCTATATATAATGAAGAAAAACCGGTGCAAGAATGGACTGTTTAATCTGGCCGAGGACTTTTATTATTACTGGTATCTGGTATTAGCATCTCGTAACATCCCGGCTTAAGTCTAAAACCATGCTTTGTTTCGGTGGCGGGAGTTGTCGCTTGCCCGATGTTTTTGTCCCTTGAGGGGGTATAATGTGATAGTGGTGGCCATCCTTAGGGAGTGTAACTTCGGGCAGTTGACCATTTGCCACATGGTGACACTGACAGGCAAGTTATTGGTTTTTATATTTTAGTATTTTCATGGCCGGATTGGTCAATGGCCCCCAATAGTTTCAACCTTTTACACTTGTCCACCACTTGAGACAGGGAATTTGGGCAGTCTCTGTGGCACTAATTTGTCATGGGTTTTAGCCTTCTTATTAGTTTTCCATCTCTTTATTTAATGGCATGATAGATGGAGGATAGGGGGTAGGATGTAGGGGGTGGGATGTAGGGGTTGTCTTCTATCTCCCCCATTACCTATTCTTTTAACACGTAGCCCACCCCCCTGACAGTCTGAATGATCCTCTTTTCCTTGTTGGATTCTAGTTTCAGCCTGAGGTATCTTATGTATACTTCAATAATGTTAGAGTCGCCACTAAAGTCATACCCCCAAACTTTTTCAAGGATTTGTTCCCTGGTTAACACCTGACGGGGATGGGAGAGAAGGAATTCCAACAGTTCGTACTCTGTAGCGGTTAGTTCAATAACGCGATTACCCCTGCGGACTTCCCTAGTGCGACGATTGAGGGTGAGATCCAAAAAACGTAACTCGTCTGGATCTTTTTGTGTTTCCGGGGGGGAATAAACCCCTATACGGGAGATTAATTCAGGTATATTAACCGGCTTGAGGATGTAGTCGTCGGCCCCGGCATCTAAAACCTCTATCCTGTCCTCCAATTCGTCCGCCTTTTTTAGGAGAATAATAGGGGTGCGGAGGCCCAAAGTCCTAAGCCTTTTACAGGTAAGGAGGCCAGAGGCATTGGGCATATCCCCGTCGATAAGAATTACCTGGAAAGAATCATCCTGTGCCAGTTTTTGTCCGGTTTTATCGTCAGTGGCTATCACAACCTCATAACCGTGGTACTGTAGGTCTAATTCCAGGCATTTGGCCAGTTTTTGCTCCTGTGCTATTAATAGAATCCTCATGGCTACTCCCTCCCCTATTCTCATATTATCATCCTTTTGCGCCCGGGGCACAAGTTGGAACTATTTGCACTAAAAAATGGTCAGAAGGGGTGCAACTGTGGTTAAATCTACATAGAATGAATTTATGCTCTTGTCTATATCCCTATCTTGGTCTAGTCTAGCCATCCCTATTTCCCCAAGAGTGAGAGTAGAACAACTGTCCAACACGGATTTAATCCTATTGTGTCAGGAGGGGAAACAGCCTGATAGGGTGGCCTTTACGGAATTGTTAAGACGGTATCAGGGCTATGTGGACAAAATCCTTTATAATCTAGCACCAGACTGGCCAGATAGGGGCGATTTGGCACAAGAGGTTTGGCTTAGGGTGTATAAGAAAATCCACTCTCTTCAAGATCCTACCAAGTTTAAAAGTTGGCTTGGCCGGTTGGTTACCAACCTGTTTTATGATCAACTACGAAAACGGAAAAAGTATAGCGAATCTCTTTCCCTGGATTCCCCCATAACGGAGGATGATGAAGAATATCAGTGGGATTTGCCCTCCCAGTTGCCCAACCCGGAAGAAGCCCTTTCTACGGCGGAGTTTTATGAACACTTACAAAGGGCCATTGCCAATTTACCCGAAACATTTAGAGTTACCATTGTTTTGAGAGAAATCCAGGGATTGAGTTATGAGGAGATAGCAGAAATTACCCAAGTGTCCCTAGGTACTGTAAAATCGAGAATAGCCAGAGCTAGACACCGACTCCAGTCTCTCTTAAAACCCTATTTGGACAGTCGTTAACAGGTTTTTATACCTCAGCTATGGAGAAAGAAGACAATATGATTACTAACCACTCCTATCCCCCGGACAAGTGCACCTTCGAGTTGTTGAGTGCCTATCTAGACGGGGAGGTGACAGCCCAGCAAAGGCAAGAAGTGGAAAAACTACTGGCCGAAGATGAACGAATTAGGGCTCTGTACAAGAGACTGTTGTACCTTAGAGACGAGTTTCAGAATCTACCTGCCCCCCCACCACCGTATCCTCCACAACAGTTGGCGGCTAAGGTCTTTGCCAAGGTTGATGAGGAAAACAAAAAACGTCGCCTTTACTGGGGCACTGGGGCTGTCGCCGCGGTAGTTTTGGCCGCCATTGCCTCTGTTGTTGGCGAAAATAGGACTCTTATCCCCCAAATGGCTCAAAAACAGGAGGAGGAACTGAAAATCGCCCTCAATGAGCCCGTTGTCGAACTCCCCGAAAAACGGGAATCTCTTATGATTCCTCTGGATAGACCCCTGTTGGATACACTTAAGTAGTTTCCGGTAGAAGTAAAAGGGTGTCTCAGTATATATACCGGTATCCGCCCCTAATGTCCGGGGTGTTACTCAGGCGCTATAAACGTTTTCTGGCGGATGTGCGGTTGGAATCGGGGGAGGTGGTAACTGCCCACTGCGCCAATACTGGACCAATGTTGGGGGTGTGTGAAGTGGGAAGTAGGGTCATGGTATCCCTTAGTAACAGCAGTAAACGTAAACTCCCCTATACCTGGGAAATGATTGAGGTGAACGGCACATGGGTAGGAGTTAACACTACTTTGCCTAACAATATCGTCAAAATGGCTCTACAACGAAAACTGATACCAGAACTAGCCCACCAATACACCCAAGTAAAATCGGAAGTGAGGCTAGGAAACCAAAGTTCAACTCGTATTGACTTTTGTCTTACAAAAGAGCAAGAGCCTCCCATCTATCTGGAGGTGAAAAATACTACCCTGGCGGAAAGGGGAGTGGCTTTTTTTCCAGATGCCACCACTGGCAGGGGGCAAAAGCACCTTCAGGAATTGATTGCTCTCACCCAGTCACGACAGGCAAAGGCTGTTATGCTTTACTTTATCAATAGGGGAGACTGTAAGTATTTTGACGTAGGTAGAAAGTATGACCCGGTTTATGGGCAACTGTTCCAACAAGCAAGGGAGTGTGGAGTAGAAATACTCCCCTGTCGCTTTCAGGTGACGCCGGAGGGGGTGAGGTATCTGGGGTTGGCAGAAATAGTCTCCTAGGAGGAGGGAGAGACAACCAGTTCAAAATACTGTCTTTCTAACAAGAAAGTGCCCCTGGCAAAACGGACACTGTAATACCCTGCCGGCTGAAGTTGCACTACTATCCCCTCCTCCCCAATTTGAATTAAACTATTGGGACGTAACATGGGCATTGGCTCCGCAGTTTTCAGATAGGGGGGTAAGGCTACCACTCTAATCCTATCCCCCACCTTTATTTCTATTTCTCCATTGTTCATATGACGAATCCCCTCTATCACGCACCTACTATAGGCTACCACAAGGGTTGGCAGCTACCGACCCCACCGGAAAATGGTAGCACCCCAGGTTAAACCGGCACCAAACCCCGCTATGGCAATTATATGCCCTGGTTGAATCTGCCCCCGGTTCACCGCTTCGTCCAAAGCCAGGGGAATAGAGGCGGCGGAGGTGTTACCATATTCGTTGAGGTTGGCAATCAGCTTCCATTTGGGGATGTCTAGTCTCTCTGCCACCGCCTCTAATATCCTCTGGTTTGCCTGATGGAGGATTAGCCAGTCAATCTTTTCTGTGGTTAAGTCTGCCTTGTATAATACCTTCTCCAATACTTCTGGCACCCTACTGACGGCAAACCGGTACACCTCCCTCCCATTCATGGTAATTCTGCTATATCCCCCCTGAATCACCTGGTGTTTATTGCCGATTTTCTTTTCCTCCCCCACAAAGGACAGATTTAAGCAATGGTTTAGCTTCCCATCACTACACATCTCAAACCCCAACACATTGTCTTTCTCCTCACTAGCCTCACATACCACTGCCCCTGCTCCATCACCAAATAGTACACAAGTACTACGATCTGACCAATCTACCCAACGGGAAAGGCAATCAGCCCCAATGACAAGGATCCTACGATAAACCCCATTGCGAATGTACTGACAGGCCGTATTCAAAGCGAATACAAAACCGGAACAGGCGGCAGTTAAATCAAAGGCTACAGCCCTTTCCGCCCCAAGGGAGGCTTGTATTTTGGGAGCACTACCAAAAAGGTCATCAGGAGTAGAAGTGGCCAAAATAATCATGTCAATGTCTAGGGGAGTAAGGCCAGCATTGGCAATGGCTTTCTCCCCCGCAACGGTGGCTAAGTCACAGAGGGATTGGGAAGCTGAAATATGACGTCTTCTTATGCCAGTACGAGTCCTAATCCACTCGTCAGAAGTGTCTACAATCTTGCTTAAGTCATCATTATCCAACACCTGTGGGCAAATAGCAGAGCCGCTACTAATAACTGTTACTCCTGGTTGCAATTGTGCCAATGACTTAACTCCTTTTCCGTGGATGCCGTCAGCTACAGACAAAACAATCCTACCACGAGTGCGCACTCCCCACA